>DAHXLZ010000175.1 GCA_027365715.1 Methanomassiliicoccales archaeon
TTTGAACCTGCGATTCAACCTCGCATATTTTTCGCCAAGTCCGTAAATTCTGTCTTCATCACCTATTGTCTGGGCAAATATCAGAGAATCGCCGTTCAGGGCCACATTGAACTTGACATAGATTATATGGAAGATTACATGAACTTCACCTGGGACAAAAGGAAATTTTCCAACCCCGGTGCAATGCTCGACAAGATTCATTCGATGGGTTTCAGACTTGTCACCATACTGGATGTCGGAATAAAGGTCAAAAAGGGATACTCAGGATATGAAATACTGAAAAAGGTTGATGGTTTTCTAAAAAATGATGAGGGCATGGACTTCCTGGGAAGTGTCTGGCCGGTAATATGCGCCTTTCCTGATTTCCTGCGGACTGATGTCAGGAAACTATGGGGCAATTGTATAGGCGAGTGGGTAAAACAAGGTATCGATGGTGTATGGCTGGATATGAACGAACCATCGATTTTTGTTATGATCGATGCCGCCAGGGAATTGATTGAATTTATTGCCCGCAGTGAGTCCCTGGCAGGATACGATAGTTTACTCGGCGACAGCAACTTCATAATGTCGCTCAGAGACAAGGCAGCGTCTCTCAGTCCAAACAGCATCTTCAAGGGAATTGGCCATATGCCGCTTGGGTCATTCCATACTGAAGACAGCGGTGAAAAACACTCTGACCTGGAATTGCACAATGCCTATTCTACAATGGAAGTAATGGCTACAGCTGCAAGTTTCAATGTAAATAATCCCGGAAAACGCTGGTTCATACTTTCCCGTTCTGGTTATGCAGGAATTCAGCAGTATGCAGCTGTATGGACGGGGGACAATCAATCTGACTGGGGGCATCTCGCGATAAGTATACCACAGCTGTTGAGTCTTGGGCTGTCAGGAGTACCTTTCGTTGGGGCGGATGTCGGCGGATTCTCAGATGATGCTGATCCAGAGCTTCTGGCTAGATGGACACAGCTTGGAGCATTTTATCCTTTTTTCAGGAATCACACAGTCAAGGGATCCGCAAGACAGGAACCCTGGTCCTTCGGCAGGAAGTATGAAAAGATCATATCTGCCGCAATTAAATTACGTTACCGGATTTTGCCCCAGATTTACTGGCTGCTGGTCAAGTCTCACAGAGAAGGAATACCGGTAATGAGGCCCATGTTCTATGAGTTTCCCAACGACAGTGAAGCTTATGATATCGACGATCAGTTCATGCTGGGTTCTGAGCTTCTTGTTGCTCCCGTAATTTCTCCGGGCGCGAGGGCGAGGGGCGTTTATCTTCCACATTGTAAATGGCTTAATGTGTGGAGCGGCAACGTTGCCGGACCAGGCTGGCATCTTGTTGATGCGCCGCTGGACAGGATACCTTATTTCCTGAAACAGGACACAGGAATAGTCGTGGCCGAACCCGTTGACAATACCCGGAAAGAATGGAAACTCAGGGCTGAGGTATTTCTGGAAACTCAGGCCTGTATAAGAGTTTACGACGACGATGGTGAAAGCCTGTCAGAAAGCCTTTCTTATGAAGTCGAGCTTTGCTTTGTCAGAAGGAAAGACAACATAGATGTTGACGGAGAGGTGATATGCGACGGTTTCGGCAGAAATGGAAAGATTGAAGTCAGAGTCCACTCCACGAGTCCTGTCAACTCCGTCCGTTTTCTCGGCAACACAGTAAAGACAACTCGAACAGGCGATTCCGTTTCTTTCAGAATAAACACGGGCGATTTGCCTGATCATTAATGACACTTACTCCCTGAAAACGCGAGTTAAAGTTTAATAGTGTTCTGTGCTATCCGCTTTAAGAGTGGTTTTATGAGTCAGCAAGGCAATGAACATTCAAAGGTGCAAAAGGGGGGACGGACAAAGTGGATAGCCGTAGCCGTTGTAATTGTGGTCATCGTTGCGGCTGGCGGAGTTGCGGCCTATTATCTCACTTTACCAAAGAAGGCTTCGACCCCTACCGTGACCGTAGCGGCGCCTATCTATGGTTCCAGTACTGCAGTGTGGGAAAACTGGATCAATAACGCAACTGTCGCCTGGAGAGCTGATCATCCGGGTGTAAAAATCCAGTTTGTCGGTCCGTTTGGTGCAAGTAATGAAGGCAATTACTATACGAAATTGGATCTCATGACATCATCGCCTTCGACAGCGCCCACTGTGATGCTGGAAGATATGTTTTATACGGCAACTTATGCAAGCTCTCATGTTCTTCTTCCGCTCAACAACTATGTTAACAGCAGCGTGATCTCAAATGAATTCCCTTCAGCCCTTAACCAGATGTCAATAAATGGTACCCACTACGGACTTCCTGCTCAGGTTACTGACACGCTGATATATTACAACAAGACACTTTTCAGGGAGGCAGGCTTGCCGGTTCCCTGGCAACCCACCAACTGGTCGGATATAATCAGTGCTGCGGAGACAATACACTCGCTTTCCAATATGTCGTCCGTCATTCCGCTGAACGCCTATGAAGGCGTCAAGGCCGATGAAGCATCATCTTTTACCGGCTTTGAAGGTCTTCTCTACGGAACGGGCTGGGGACTTTACAATTTCACTGCGCACAAGTGGTATGGAGAAAACCCCGGTCTGCTTCAGACGCTTGATTTCTATCAGCAGGCATTCGTCAACAAAAGCCTTGCCTCCGCCTCTTTAAGCGCAGCCCCGTATGTGACAGTCGGTCAGTATCTGCAGGAAGGCAAACTTGCAATTGCGATCGATGGCAGCTGGATGTATGGATATCAGTGGGGACCCGGTGCACAGCATCCGGTAACAAATTTCCCTAACTATATCGGTGTTGCAAAGATACCGACAGAATTCGGTCAGTCACCTGGTTACTCTACCATGGTAGGGGGATGGGGATGGGCCGTCTATAATCATACTTCCAATCCCTCTCTGGCTGTTTCATTCACTGAAGCTCTGGCAAACACAACCAACTCAATTACAATAAATCTCCCGGGCAGTGCTCTGGCAGGAGGCCTTCCAACAACAAAGACCGCAGTAAACAACCCTCTTTTCAACAAACTCATGCCGACCGATCCGTCGCTGGATGCGTTTTACACCAACCTTCTCCAGTACGGTAACTACAGGCCACCCGTTGCGGGATACCCAAAAGTTTCATACCAGCTCGATGTAGCGATGTCCGCAGTCGTCCATTCTACAGCATCACCAGCCGCAGCTCTGTCTGCCTATAACAGCGCTTTGATATCCACTTTCGGCTCGTCAGATGTCCAGGCAATTTCGTCTGTTACCGGCGTCTCTGTCGCCCACAGCATTGTAAATTCAAACGGCATTCAGACTGTTTCGGGCTTTGACCTCAGCGGCACTTCACACTACTCTTCTCTGCTGTCCTACAGTTTTATGGAGCAATCTTTGAGTGAACTGTCCGCGATTCCGCTGAGCAGACTGTGATGGATTTTTCCTGCCATCCTGTTGCAGGAAACCATCGCAGCAAAAAATGACCGGTATTCCATTGATGGCGGTGCAGGGAACGTACACTGTTCCTGGAAACCGGTAAACCTTTTTGTTTTCACCAAATTGCGTTTCTAATAATTTATTTAACATCGCTTGGCATATGAGGTTATGTTACTGTAACTGAAGATGACGGTCCTGTTTATGAAAATCAAAGCGGGCAGTGAAGGAAACTCAAATTTATTCATCCATGTTTATCTCATAGCATCTTTTGGTTTTCTCGCGGCTTTTTTTATTCTCCCTATTGCCCTCTCAATATATTACTCATTCACGAATCTCAGTCTCTACAACATATATCAGTTTTCATTTGTTGGACTCAGAAACTATATTTCGCTTTTTACCAGCAACTCGTTCCTGAGCTCGTTTTACATAACCATGCTCTTCCTGTTTCTCTCCGCAATTGTTGGTCAGGCAGTGTTCGGCCTCGTGCTCGCATATATGCTCAACACTGTCAGATCCTACTTTCGCACCGTTGTAACAACCTCGCTTCTGCTTGCATGGGCAACCCCGCAGGTGACAGCAGGCATACTCTGGTACACAACATTAAGCATACAACCGCCTGGCGTTGTCAATCTGATTCTCTCCTC
>DAHXLZ010000104.1 GCA_027365715.1 Methanomassiliicoccales archaeon
GAATCCGTTTGAGGGAAATCCATTAATCCCGCGAGAGCACATCAACCCAACCATGCACAGATACATTTCAATGCTGCGCGGAGTCAACGCCGGCGGAAAAACGGTAAATATGGCCGAATTGAGAAAGTTATACGAGTCGACCGGCGCCCAAAACGTCAGAACATACATACAGAGTGGAAATGTGGTGTTTGACAGCAATGAGGAGAATATAGGGGAACTCGAAGCCAATATTGTGAAAAGTATCGTGGAGCACTTTGGCCTCAATGTGAAAGTGCTGACGAGGACAAAGCAGGATCTGCAGGTCGTGATCGAGAAGCTGCCTTTTTCAGAAGTTGACACAAACAAACTCCACGTCACTTTTCTGTATTCCGCACCGCAGGAACTGCCAGTTGATGAAATAGAAGATGCAAAGAATGGTGCTGAAAAGTTCTTTGTGGCAGGAAGAGAAATATACCTGTATTGCCCGGATGGCTACGGAGTAACAAAACTATCCAATGGTTTTTTTGAAAAGAAACTTAAAGTTACTGCCACCACGCGTAACTGGAAGACAGTGAACGCCCTGTTTTCGATGGTATGCGGTTAGATGCCGGCATGAAGCGGTCGATTAAGATGGCACGCAATGGAGAATTGAGCTGAGAAATGGAAAGGACACGCGCAGTATTTCTTCTCCTCTCCAGCCGCAGTGCCCGATAAGATTAAAGTAGTTGTACCAGAGTATCAAAATTATGAAAGACCTGCCGGCGTTGGATTTTGGCGTTGGAAAGGAGCTCCAGATGGTGGAGGAAACACTCAAGAAGAGTGTGGAATCCGACAGCGCCACCCTCACTGAGATTGCCACCCATGTCATTGCCGCCGGAGGCAAGAGAATCAGGCCGGCCATCTGTATTCTGTCGTACAAGGCGGTTGGCGGAACAATAAAGGGAATCGCCGGTGCAATCGACGCTGCTGTAGCAGTCGAGCTGATACATAGCGCAACGTTGATTCATGACGACATCACCGACGAGGGGGAAAAGAGGAGGGGGAGGGTGACAGCCTACAGGAAGTACGGAGTACACAATGCCCTCGTTGCAGGAGATTTCATGTTTGTCCAGGGATTCAAGTACGGTCAATTTCTAAGCCCGGAGTCGATAAGAATTGCCGCAGAAGCCTACGAGAGACTGGCAGAAGGGGAAATGCTGCAGGAACAGTGGAAGAACAACTCATCCATTCCAACGGAAGAATATATCAAAATAGTGAATGGAAAAACCGCGTCGGTCTTTTCAGCCAGCGCACAACTTGGCGCATATCATGGTGGCGGAATAGAGGAAGAAGTCGAACACCTGGGTGAATACGGAACGGACGTAGGAATCGCATTCCAGATTGTAGATGACATACTCGACATAATTTCCGACGAAAATACGCTTGGCAAGAGTGTGGGAAACGACATAAGAGAAGGCAATATGACGCTGCCTTTGATTTTTGCGATGAATAACGGCGTTGACAAGAAACTTCTGGAAGATGTTATCGGAAGGAAGCAAAAGTCGAAATCCATGATAGACGGTGCAATTGAGATGATCAGGCACAGCGGCTGCATCGATGAATCCATGAAAATAGCCGAGAGATATGTGAAGATGGCGGTTGCCAATGCGATGAAGCTAAAACCTTCACCCCACAGGGACGAACTCATTCAACTGGCCAATTCGGTGCTTGCAAGAACACGGTAGGCCGTCCGATGAAGCCGTCAGCACATAATCCGGGTTGCAGACAATCGCCAGATTGTCGTTACCCGTCAGGAGAATTGGCATAATGAAGCGTTATGATGTCATTGTGATCGGAGCAGGACCTGGCGGAAGCTCAACTGCGGAGTATGCGGCAAGAGCAGGCCTAGATGTCCTCTTTATGGACAGCAGAAAGGAAATAGGATGGCCCGTTCAATGCGGTGAATTCATGCCGAAAACCGAGGAAGTAATGAGACTCTTCCCCAACGTCGATTCACCGGCAGAACTGTTCGATGTGCCTGACAATCTTATTTCCAAACCAACAAAGATAATCAGAATGGTCTCGCCCGCAATGAAAGAGTATGATATTAATTTCGCAGGTTACTCCACCGAAAGAAGAGAATTTGACAAGCATCTGTCTGGAAAGGCGGTGAAAGCAGGAGCCGAACTTATGATCGATACGAAATTCATGGGCAGAGATGGAAAAAATACAGTTGTGACAACCAAAGGTAACTTTGAAGCGGATGTGATTGTTGGCGCAGACGGTCCGTTCTCATCAGTCAGAAAGTCGGTGGGTGCACCCACACCCGGAATCCTTTACCCGGCGATGTCCACGACCATGGATGGAGAATTTGGCGATACCGTATACATGTACTTCGGCAATGTTGCCCCGGCAGGTTATGCGTGGATCATACCCAAGGATGGCGGAGCGAACATTGGTCTTGGCGCAGATCCGAACAAGACAGACAGGAAGGTGGGATTCTATGCACGGGACTTTATTGCAGAGATAGGTCGGAAGTTCAATACAGCACCAAGGCAGATTGTCGCCGGAGGCTGGGTTCCGATGTCGGGACCGCTCAACAGGACAGTGTTTGGCAATGTGCTGCTTGTCGGGGACGCTGCCGGTCATGTAATGGCCACGAATGGCGGTGGAATATGCACAGCAATGATTTGTGGGAGAGTGGCCGGAAACGCCATCGGAGAACATCTGAACAACAACAGGCCGCTGGAGAATTATGATAAGCAGTGGAGAGAAGCTGTCGGAAAGGATCTTGAAACTGCCAGGAGGATGATGAAATACGCATCATTCGCTTTCAGCAACGACTGGATGCTTTCGATACTTTTCAGAATTGCCGGTGCCAAAGGACTCAGCAAGACAATAAAGTGTAAGTCCATATTTTCGCTTAAAGACTGGACCTGAATGTGAAGCAAAAAAACAGACGAAGTGGTTTGTTTAAATGGTTTGCGCCACAACAAACTGTTTATTCGGCGACACTCACTGCGGAATAATCTCCGGAAGCTTCTTCGAGTGTCAGCTGGTTCGTCTCCTTTATGAACACTATCGTAACCACTGTTCCGATGACTGCAACGACGGAAAGGAACAGCATCATGCCGGAGTCGTGCCACAGGACAGTAAGTGTTCCGAAGACGAGTGTGCTCAGGGATGCTCCGAGTTTTCCGGCCCCGGCAGCTATTCCATGACCTGTCCCTCTGTACTTTGTGGGAAACGATTCTGCCGGTATTATGAAAGTTGTTGTGTTTGGTCCGATGTTTCCGAACAGGAAGGTAAGCCCGTATATCAGGACAAAGGGCATGCCAAGAGATATTAAAGACGGATCGAAGCCGAGTATCCCGAATGCTATCGCCATTACGGCAAAACCAACTGTTTGCAGTGTCTTTCGCCCCAGCCTGTCGATGGTTGCAACAGCTATCCAGTAACCAGGAATGGTGAAGATGATGTCAACAGCCGCAGTATACTCTTCTGCTATCAGCAGATGCTGGACGTTTGACAGACCTGGCGAGTAGAGAAAGCTGAGGGAAGACAGCAGAGTGGGTGTGTAAATCGATGTCCCGTAGAATGATACGTCAAACAGGAACCAGCTGAATGCAGTGCCGATTATCAGCGGGAAGTATGTTGTCAGGAAATTGACATAACTGCCCTTTGTTCCTTTCACATTTCCCTTTATCTCGGATTTCTGGCCAGTAAGCGAGGATATGACCTTTTCTGTCTCCTCTTTCTTTCCCTGCACGTGGTATGTGAACCTCGGCGTTTCAGGCATCTTTCTCCTGTAGTAATATACAGATATGGCAGGTATTGCACCAGCCACCAGCAGGAGCCGCCAGACAATATCAAGTGAGTGCGGTAATGCCGCAAGCAAACCTATTCCCAGAACGATTCCGGCCAGGAGACCGAAACCCTGCATGGCAAAAACCGTGCCTACGAGTCGTCCCCTGTTCCTGACATTTGAATATTCACTCATAATCGTAGCGCTCATCGGGTAGTCGCCACCGATGCCAAGTCCCAGAATGATCCTGAAAACGACCAATGAGGCAAAACTCCATGAAAGACTGGAGGCAACCGCGCCAAAAACCAGTATCAGCATTTCTATGCCGTAAACCTTCTTTCTGCCAAAGATGTCCCCCAGGCGTCCAAATAAGAACGGACCCAGGGCAGCGCCAAATATAGCCGCGGCACTAATTAGCTCAATGCCCGACACAACTGCAATTTTCCCGCCAAGAGGGAAAGTGAACACCGATTTTGGAATAGCAAACGGGGTGTAGAATACAAACATCGCTGCAAGAATCCCGATTATAAAGAGGTCGTATGCATCGGTGAAAAACCCCATTCCTGCAATCAATATTGTCCTGAGGTGATAGCCCTTAATCTTAGAATCGTCCATTGATTTGAATGGGCTGCCGCCGCCGGAGGCGGTAGTCAGGCTGCCATCTTTTCCTGAATCTGAATTTCCTTTTGAATTCATATTTATCTCAACAACAAATTACACCAATCATGTAGAAGACATGAACCGACGTAGACTAAATAACACTAAATTGACTATATTTACTATATAGATGCGCGCCGCATGCCGGACTCGCTGCACCTGTCTGCGCGTAAACAATTCACTCTGAGACGGTAATTCTGACCTTGCCGAACTTGCCGCGTACTGAATGTCTTTGAATTGCAGCCTGCATATCCTCGAACCTGAAAGCCGAATCAACAGGCATTGCAAGCTTTCCTGCAGCCGCCGCATTGAGCGCTTCGATGAGATCGCGCTTTGAACCCGTAGTGCTGCCAATCAGTTCTATCTGCCTGGAATAAAGTCTCAGAAGATTCAATTCTGCTGAAGCTCCTGTAAGCGAGCCGCATGTAACATATCTTCCACCGGGAGAAAGGGCCAGAAAGCTCTGCTGAAAGGTCGACTGGCCCAACGGGTCTATGATAATGTCGGCTCCGGTTTCTCCCGCAAATTCGTTCAGTTTTGCATTCAGTTCTTCTGAAGAAGGCAGGGACACAACGTCCGCTCCCAGCCGCTTGAGTTCATTCACGAACTTCAAGCTGGAGACAACAGCCAGAACACTTGCGCCCTGCTGTTTAAGAATCTGCAGCGCGGAAATACCGACAGCACCGTTAGAGCCCATGACGACTGCCTTCTCCCCTGACGTCACTTTTGCCTTCCTTACCATGTGCCACGCAGTCATTCCACTGAGAGGTACCGCGAATGCATTATCAAAAGTGAGCCTGTCAGGGATAGAAACGATATTCATTGCAGGTGCGACTGCCTTTTCAGACCATCCGCCGTCCATTGACAGGGGAATCATATTGGTTGACAGATCAACTGGTGCCCTTGAAGGATCCCAACCGCTCAGGCAGGTGCTTTCCTGACCGGAAATACAGTAGCGGCATCTACCGCAGAACATCTTGGGAAAAACAGCTACCCTGTCGCCCGGCCGGATGTTTTCAACATCGGTTGCGACTTCTTCAACAGTGCCTACATATTCGGAACCGGGAATCCTGGGCAGCATCACCCAGCCGAAACGGCCCCCGATGGTGAGTCTGTCAATATGGTTGACAGAAGTCCTTGCGACCCGAATGCGAACAAAACCTCTTTCCAGTCGCGGTTCGGGTATATCCTTCATATGAATATCGCCTGTGCTGCCAAAGCTGGTTATCTGCCACGCCTTCATCTTCTCACTCAATAACGCCAGTATCGGGACGGTTAGTAAAGGAGATTGATTAAAGGCTTAACCATCCCGGCATCAGAACCTCCGGTTGATTATGGCATCACAGCCATAGTTTCCCTGAGAAACGTAAATATAATTGTATGACGATATGTCTGACAGGATGGGATGCTTTTGAAATTGCTTTCATGGGCCAATTCGGTCAGCGATAATTACGTATGCAGGAGTGGAATTGCGTGACAAGTGTGAGATGTCCTTCCTGCAATGCGCCATTTGCGGACGGACCCGCGGATACACGAGCCGTCTGCAGCCATTGCAGAACAGCATTCATGTTCGATGCTGTTGGTTCACACATCCCTGAGTACGCGGTTGCCGGACTCAGCGACACAGAGGCTGTTGAAAGGATTCAAGACTGGTCATTCCGCGTGAAGGGCGGGAGGGAATTTTCAAGTCACATGGAACTTGCGAAAATGACCATGAAACACATTCCTCTTTATGTTTACAGCAGGCTCAGATCCGGCGAACAGGTGACGGTGGTTTCCAGTGCGATACCATCATTACAGCCCGGCATAAGAATTGTCGACCCGTCATCGGTTGAACTGAAAAAGCTCACATCTGAAACTGATATTGCAGACTTCATGATGCCTCAGACAGAACCAGAAGCATACACATCTATGCTTACTGTGGACGCGACATCAAGAAAACTCATATTCTATCCATTCTGGCTGACACAGTATGTGTATCACAGCAAACTCAATACTATTACGGTAGACGCCTGCACCGGCCATGTTTCCGGAGATCTGAGTGTGGAGATTGAGAAAAAGAGTGCACATCCACTCTCAGCAGCGGGCTTTGCAGCCATAACTGCAGAGGGCGCGATCGCCTATTTCGGATACATCTATGCCGTCGCTGCCATAGCGGTCACTGTTTTCGCACTCGTTTTCTATGCTGTCAGAAGGAGGGAGTAACTATGATGTCCAAGAGCGGATGTGTTGAATGCGGATCCCCTGTGTTCTTTGATGAGTTTGACTTCGTTACAACCTGTTCATCCTGCGGGACGGCTTTCAGACTGCCGAGGGATAATTCAGGAGCATGGGTGCTCACATATTCATCAGAACTGGACCTGAATGCCGTTACTGAGAGGGCAGTAAGCATCATAACCTCAAAGTTTGGAGTGAAGAGAACGGGAAAGGATATCGAACTGAAGGAGATATATCCTGTTTATCTGCCAATCTGGAACATTACAGCAAAGTCTACCGGATGGGCGGCCAGTGCCGCCGGAGAGAGGAAAGAGGTCCTGCCGTTGCATCTGGAAAAACAGTTCCGCATACCGGCTTATGAGAATACACAGAATATCGGCGTGCCGGTTGAAGTCAACGGAACAGATGTGTCAATTTCCGGCGATATGACTTTTCCTTCATTGCACGTGAAACTCAAGTCTGATGAACTCAACCGAGCGGTCGATGAACTGATGACAGCGGAGATCGACAGAATCCATTATACGAGGTCTCCTGACGACAGAATCAGAACTGCGATCACAATAAAAACACTCGTGATGTATCCTGCCTGGATAGTGAGATTCAGCACAAGAAACGGCGAACACGCCTTTACAATTGACGGCATAAGCGGGCAACCGTTGAACGACCTTGGATTCAGAATGACCGACACGGGTCTTGTTGGCAGGGGCATACTGGCTGCATGCTGCGGTGTCATTTCGGGGACAGGGGTAATGATGATCACTACAGGTGCCATGCATGGCGTAGGTTTCGGTCTTCTTACTGCGGGCGCATCCCTCTTTGTACTGGTGAACATACTGCGGCACATGCTGAGGAGCCAGCGCTTCAGCCCGAGACCGGAAGGCAGGAGAGTGACAGTTTGAATCCGGTTGCCGAGAGATGTCCCAGGTGCGGGAAGAATACGAAGGCTGAAAAAGGGGAGGTTCTAGCATACTGCTCTCCATGCAAGAGCTTACACGAAATTGGAGAAAAATCTGTGGTTGATGTGGAAATTGCAAAGTTTGGAAATGTGAAGGACGGGCACAGGACTTATGTTCCATTTTGGAGATTTTTTTGTACGTTCAGTCTGCCTGGAGCCGAAGCTGATGCACATAAAAACCTGAAAGAATTCGTGAAGGACGGAAACGATGGAAAGGTCTTTGTCTATGTACCAGCGGCAGAACTTGACCCGCAGGAGCTTCTGGCAATGGGAGCATACATGACTGCCTGCAATCCTGTTTACTCAACAACATTCTCCTTCGGCGATGTCGAGCATCTGAGATGCACCCGCATGAGCGGAGATGCCAGAAGCGAAATTGAGTATTACTTTATGGCCGCTGAAACAGCCGAAGGAAGATTAGAAGATCTGAAGAACAGTTTTACTGTCGATGCTTCGCACGAAAAGCTCGTATTCATCCCATTCTACCAGTCCGAGAACCGGTTCAATCCCGCTGTCTGAAATGCGGCGACTTCATGAAGTCTTCAACAACCCTGTCGTGATCGAACGCGAGCTCAGGCAGTTCTCCAGCTGGAAAGAAGAGTGCGGATGATGCATCATCCCCGGCTCTCGGCTCTCCGTCGACATAATCAACAACATATGCTGCGCTGACCATTCGGACTCGCGGATCTCTGTCGGGATCGCTGTAAACCCCCAGAAGCGAGCGTATTCTGCCATTGATTCCCGTCTCTTCCATCAGTTCTCTTAAGGCACACTGTTCCAGTGTTTCCCATTCGTCCAGAATACCGCCCGGCAGGGCGTAGTATCCTCTGTAAGGTTCGTTCTTTCTCCTCACGAGCAGAAGCTTTCCATCCCTGATCAGGATCGAGTCTGCAGCGACGCTGGGGCTCTTCCACCTGTTAACGAGCTGCTCCTTGGAAAGTGATACCTTATTTTCATAAATTGAAATCGCATTTCGCAAAACATCACTGAATGATGTTCCGTCGGGCATAAAGGCGCTCCTTCCTGTTGCTGCCAGGAATCTTTCATCAATCACTGCCTGAATCCCGCTCAAACTCTGGTCTGTTGCGGATTTGAGGGCGATGTAATGCTCCTCGGTGAAGAGGAGATGGCCGTCGTACATCAGATCGAACTTCGGGTCGAGGGAAAAATGTTTACTCTCCATATAGGTGGACATGGCAGAGTGATGAATGAAGAAGCAAAAATAGTTGATTGCACTGGAACTACGTTGATGAATACAGATTCCCGGGATTGAAGCACTGATGAGATTACCAAATGTCAGGAGCGCGGAAAAGATAATTGACGAGCTGTTTCTCTCGGCTTCCAGGGCACAGGGAAGCGGTGGTGACAGCCTGACAAGAGTCAGGAAGAAGGAAATTAACAGGCTTCACATTCTTTCCGACAGGGCCGACAGACTTTTTTCCTCATATGTAACGGGTTTCCCGTCATTTGAGAAGAAGGAATTTGCATATGAGATTGCAGACCTGCTTGTTGGTGTCGATGAGCTGAAGAAGTCCATAGCTTCCGTACATGGCTGCAAGAACGCAATCGTAACAATAGCAAACAGAGCGGCGAGAGAGGTTGCAAAGTCCCGGACAACTTCAGAAATGAGAACGGCCAGAGAAAGAGCCTATGGAAGGGTTGCCTCACTGATTAGAGGAATAGATGACAGGCTGTCCTTCCTTGCAAATGCATCCGAAAAGCTGAAGGAAGTCCCTCAGGTTGAAGGTGACTACACAGTTGTGGTTGCCGGCTTCCCGAATGTGGGAAAGAGCATGTTTATTTCAACCATTTCAAACGCACGTACAAAAGTTGAGCCGTATCCGTTCACCACCACTGAACTTATAGTCGGGCACAGGCAGATTGCCGGGCGGTCAGTCGCTTTCATCGATTGCCCGGGTCTCACAGAAAGGGCGCTGGCAACGCTGAACATATATGAAAGAAAGTCGCTGCTTGCGATAAGGCATCTCGCATCAATGCTGCTCTACATAGTCGACCCTTCCGGAACGTGCGGCTGTGACACGCCATCCCAGCTGGCGCTGCTTGCTGACTTGAAAAGGGAGCTCAGTCCGTCAAAAACGGTCGTGGCATACAGCAAAGCCGACCTGATACCAAATGACTGCGAAGGACTTCATTTTTCATCACTTTCCGGAGTCGGAATGGATGCTCTGATCGAGACTGTCAGGCTGGCGATTACTGAAGGCGAAGTTGATTATCAACTTGGAAAACCGGTTAAGAACACTTTTGTATAATCAGGTCGAGATAAACCGAGTCACACACCCGGTGGTCTACTGACCGAAGCACCAGACATCAGGAGAGCCGCATTTACGCTCAGGAAGGAAGTGGATATGCTCACGGTTGAGTATGCCAACATAATCAGGCTGCTGGAGGATATAGGAAGGTCGGCGGAAAAGGAAGACAGCTTTTCTTCAATTCAGAGTGCCATAAAGGTGCTGAGGATGGAACTCGATCGTGAAATGGACCTGCAGGAAATGAGCAAATTCAGGAGGGAAGTCGTCCTGCTGGACCCGGATTCTGAACCGGCCAATGGAGCCGCCAGAAAAGGCAGAGATATCGAGGATCGTGACGGCTCACCAAGGCATCAGCGAAGCGTTGAGCCGGCGGTTGTAAATGGAATGGCCGAGGAGAGACTGATGAAAATTTCTGTAACACCGGTAAGAGCAACTGAGAAAACGGGGATCAGGTCCGTGGAAGAGCCTTTATCAGGTACACGAAAATCATCCATCAGGGAGACGGATACTGACAGTATAAAGATAAAACTCTCTTCGATGAAAATAGAGAAGATTGGTGCCACGCATGACGCCGGTGCATCGACCAAATCGGAGCCTCAGGAAGAGCATCTCAATAGTGAAGGACATCAGAGACTCGTAAAGTGCAAAAACTGCGGAACAATGATTAGCAGCAGGTCCGTGGTTTGTGTTTTATGCGGCGAATTCATCCGGCACTGAAATCGGGCGGGATTAAATGCACTGATGCATGTTGCAGTGTAACGAAGGCTTAATGTAAGGATGGCACCTGACTGTAACGGTTAGTTGTTCACGGTGGGTCGGGATGCCAGATATTGCAATGAGTGATGTCGTCAGGAATTATTTTCAGCGTCTGGACAGAGAGGCACGCGAATGCTACGGAATAGCAACTCAGTGCAGGGCTCTGGGATATGATCCTGAGGAACGGGTCGAAATACCGATGGCCGAGGATATGGCAGCGAGAGTGGAGGAACTACTTTCCGAATACAATGTGAAAGGTATAGCGGACAGGATCAGGCAGCTGTCGGAATCGTACAACAGGGAAGAAATGTCGCTCATTATTGCGAAGGAGATAGCACATGGTGAAGGGGAGAGACTCGAACTTCTCGAACGTGCTGTCAGGGTCGGCCTTGCGATTCTCACAGAGGGCATACTGGTTGCGCCGCTTGAAGGCATAGCAGGAGTTAAAATTTCATCCGGCAGCTCAGGCGATTACGTCTCACTCTACTTCTCCGGGCCGATAAGATCTGCAGGCGGTACCGGACAGGCAATGAGTGTACTGATAGCGGACGTTGTAAGGAGGGAGTTGGGCATAGGCAGGTACATACCTACCGATGCGGAAGTCGAGCGATTCAAGGAAGAAATTCCGCTATACAAACAGACACAGCACCTGCAATATCTCCCTTCATCTGAGGAGACAGAGCTGATAGTAAGAAATTGCCCCATCTGCATTGACGGTGAGGGAACAGAAGATGTAGAGGTGTCCGGCTACAGGGATTTGCCACGGATTGCTACCAACAGGCTGAGAGGGGGGGCCAGCATAGTCATTGCCGATGGTCTCTGCCAGAAAGCTTCCAAGATAATGAAACATGTCACAACCCTTAAACTCGACGGATGGAACTTTCTTAATTCCATTGCAAACAAAACCACTGATGTCGATGAGGGCGAGGTCAAAATAGCTCCAAACGAA
Organism: Methanomassiliicoccales archaeon; assembly: GCA_027365715.1. The sequence goes on from DAHXLZ010000104.1 coordinate 11,568, forward strand.
AAGTATGTCAAGGACATGGTTGCCGGCAGACCTATTTTTTGCCATCCGTCACGGGTGGGTGGATTCAGACTCCGTTATGGAAGAGCTAGGACTACAGGGCTCTCTGCAGTAGCGTTAAACCCGTCTACAATGTTCGCACTGGACGGTTTCATTGCAATAGGCACGCAGATCAAGCTGGAAAGGCCGGGAAAAGCGGGGGCGGTTACTCCGTGCACATCCATAGAAGGACCAACCGTTCTATTGAAGAACGGCAGCGTGGTACAGCTTGACAGTTCCGAGGAAGCAAAAAAGGCGCTTCCAGATATAAAGGAGATAATCGACGTCGGCGAGATACTGATACCATTCGGGGAATTCCTGGAGAACAATCATCCGCTGGTCCCTGCTGGTTACTCCCTGGAATGGCATCGTGCCAATATGAAGAAAAAAATGGAGAGCCTGCCTCCGAACTGGAAGGTGCAGTCGTGGGATGAGGCGCTTGAAGCATCCAGGAGATATGGCCTCCCTCTCCATCCACGTTTCAATCTGTTCTGGAGCGATATATCGATTGATGAGTTATACAAACTCATCGACTTCGTTTCGACTTCGGGCAGGGTTGAAGGCAAAGAGCTGCATCTTCCGATTGGCCCGGAAAAACAGATTCTTGAAAAGCTGGGGGCACTTCACGCAGTCGCTGGAAACGAACTCGTCATAGATTATTATTCGAAGCCGATGCTGCTCTGTCTCGGACTCGATTTCAAGGATGGGACAATCACCAGAGTCAGACAGCCGGGTATGTTCTCAACGGCAATAGAAACGGTCTCGGGTCTCGCCGGCATACAGGTGTTACCGCGTGCAGTAACAAGAATAGGGGCGAGAATGGCCAGACCAGAGAAGGCTGCCGAGAGAAAGATGAAGCCGGCACCGCACGTCCTCTTCCCGCTGGGACAGGAAGGAGGAATGCAGCGGCTCTTTACGGAGGCATCCAGGAAGGGGTCACTGAGGGTCGAAATGAATCAGAGGATATGCACATCCTGCGGTTCCTCCACCTTTCTGTCCAGATGCGACTGCGGATCGCACACATTCTCCAGGAAACGGTCCGCGCAGTTCAATGTGGATTTACAGCAGCTGATGAACACTGCCATGGAAAGAATAGGCGAGAACAGGATTTACGATATGAAAGGTGTCCAGGGACTCATCTCAACTACTAAGACGCCGGAGCCCGTCGAGAAAGGAATACTGCGGGCTAAACACGCAATATCGGTGTTCAGGGACGGTACGGTGAGATTCGATATGACAGATGTTCCACTGACACACTTCAGACCGGCTGAAATCGGGCTGAGCGTGGAAAAAGCCAGAATGCTTGGGTACAACCTGGACATGAACGGCAGGGAACTTGTTTCAACCGATCAGGTCTGCGAGTTGATGGTGCAGGACATTGTGCCGTCGATAAAATTTGCAGATTACATGAAGAGAGTGGCTGACTTTCTTGATGAAATTCTGGTAAAGCTGTACGGCATGAAGCCCTATTACGCTCTGAATGACCGGAAAGACCTCATCGGGCAGCTTGCGGTGGGACTTGCCCCCCATACATCGGGCGGAATACTCTGCAGGATCATTGGATTTACAGCATCAAATGTCGGTTTCGGCCACCCGTTCTTCCATGCTGCAAAGAGACGAAATGCAGACGGCGATGAAGATTCAGTCATACTTCTCCTCGACGCCCTTCTTAACTTCTCAAGGTCGTACCTGCCATCGACAAGAGGCGGCCTGATGGATGCGCCACTGGTGCTTTCGCTTCGCATAGATCCTAATGAGATTGACAAGGAGGCACACAACATAGATGTTCTGAATGAGTATCCTTCTGATTTTTTTGAGGCGACACTTCGTTTCGCCAAGCCAAAGGAA
>DAHXLZ010000197.1 GCA_027365715.1 Methanomassiliicoccales archaeon
GCGATGCCCCTCAGAGCCATCTCTATTTTCTCGCCGGGAAGGAGCATGGGCTGAAACTTTTCCATGATCTTCTGCGGCAGTTCTGTGAACTTGGCTTCCGGCTCATCCGATCCGCTGTTGCTTCCGAATAATGGCATATTACCCACATTCTTCTCCTAACTGTGAGGAGATGGGCCATGGGATTTATGAACTGTTCGCAGACAATATCAGTTCTGTTTTCATTGAGGAGATGAGAGAATCGCCTGAGCCAACGCTTATAACCCGAAGAGAGTTCAATGTCTAAGCGAGAGGGAGAAAGCAGTGCCTTTTTGTTCAAATTGTGGCAATCAGGTGAAGGCGGGAGCAAAATACTGTGATAATTGCGGTTTTGCCCTTCAGAGCACCTCTGTTCAGGAAGCACAGACTCAGCCGCAGCGCGTTGCAGAACCTGTGACAAAACTGGATTTTCTCAATGATCCTGTCGTAAGAAATTATCCTCCGGTAACACCGGGCACCGACCTGCCTTTCAGACTGCAGGATGGGGAAATCATACTCAAGGAGTTCAGGCCCAAACGAAAGGTTATCGTCAAGTTCGCATTTGGAGGCCTAATAACTTCTCTTTTCCTGTCCCTTTTCCTGATATTGCCGCTTTCCTCGCTGTTAATCAGTTCCACTGTTTCAGGGAGCAGGACACCTGTCGCATTGGTGATAATGGTCGGTATATTTGTTGCACTTGTGGTACTCATCCTGATATTGAGCGTCGTTTCCGGTTTCATCGGTTACAGGAAGTACAGCTACTGGATAACCAACCACAGAACGATAGGCAGACGCGGTATAATCGGATACACAACGGACTCCATGCCGCTGGAGAACGTCGCGGACGTCATAGTCTCGAGGGGTATTATGGACAGGATACTCGGTCTTTCTACCTTGTATATTCAGCCCATAGGCGGTTCCGGTTTCATGATTCCGGCGAGGGGAATGGGCCTCAACAGACTTGGAGGAACAAATAATTTTCAGGGACTGGATCCGGGCGAAGCGCCTGAGATTCAGCAGCTAATTTTCCATCTGCGCGATTTAAGGAAAAAGGAAACTGGCAGAATACTTTAGATGGAAAAGTGCGATTGAATGTCTCTCTTTGTGCATGAGGCAGACACGTTTCAGGCCGGCATGCTTCAAATCACACTCGGCTGTCGGAATGCATTGAAGCGCAATTGTATTGCCGCTCGATACTGCATTCCACTGAAACGTGTCTGTCAGTATCACACCGCAAGAATGAATCAATCTTCCATGATCGGATGACATTGCATGCTTTGAGGTGCATGCGGGATTCACCTGTATGCTGAAAGATGAGCAGTGTTTTCTAGCCCTTCCAGTTTAGAGAGTAATCTCTCATCCGCGGTGTACAGCACTGCGCCTATTAGTTGTGAAATCGAAACATAGGCGGCATCGTAAACAGTGATGCCGAAGTTCAAAGCATTGTTTACTGTCAACGTTCCAAGTCCCTCTGATAACGGATAGAGTTTTAACTGATATTTCAGAAGAGCACTGATGCATCTGCAAAGATCGTTGTGACCGAATTCGCGATTATATCTCAGCGCATTCATTACCTCAAAAGGCATAAGTTCGCTCGAACGGATATCCACACGTCCATCCAGATAGTCTTGTCTGATGTCGATCGCCGACTCTGTCCCCTCTTCGTCTACGAACCATTTGACTATGACCGACGCATCCAGGACCACTACTTTCTTTTCTCTCTCCATTTCCGGATTTCCTCGGTAGAATCCCAATTCGCCACCCGTCTTCTTATCGAGTCTGTAATCCTTACCGCCTCGGCCACTTCCGCCTGGTCTACCACCCTTTCTCTTGCCTCTTCCTCCTTCAGCTGTTTGACAATCGCCTCCCTTATGACGTTACTCCAGTTGACATTCCTGAATCTTCTCATACTGTCTCTCACTTTTTTGTCAACCTTTACGCTGACAACTTCCATGGTTGGTAATTTTTTTACGGTAATTTAAAGATTACTCAAATCATAGTCTCAATATTTTTCTCCAAACCGCTCGCTTAAATGCAGTTGCAGACTCCTGCAAGTCTCAGTGCTACCAAACTGATCGCGTCCGGCTGACAGCATTTAGCGCTCCAAAGAACAGCTGGGCCGGGAAGATGTGTCGAGATTTGTCGATTTGTTGAACTGACCACGAATGTAATTCAAATTCGTGCAAAAGGCTTATTAGTGTGTCCATCTTGGGCAGAAGAAGAAAGAGGAATAATTACATGGCAAAAATCCCCGTGTATGGTTTACTTCACCCTGAGATGGCGTAGTACAGAGCTGTTTTTTGCACGCAACTGTGTGTCTGGAATCGGGGGTGCCTTATCTGTCTGCTGAGTACAGACTGCGTATTGCGATTCCGGGAAGAGGCCGACTGAGAGAGGGCGCAGAAAAACTGCTCTCCGTAGTGGGCATAGATCTTCCGCCTCCCGGGGACAGGACACTCGTCT
>DAHXLZ010000201.1 GCA_027365715.1 Methanomassiliicoccales archaeon
GGAAATAATTACGACAGAAATTTCGACCACAGGCTGATACTGTTTACCTCCCGGATTGTTCACGTAACGATGACGATTTACATTCGTCGAATCATAGATGAAAATGCTTTAATACGCGATCGGGCTGACTTCCTTCGGCTATGACGTTAGCCGTAACCTACCCGGAACCGGGTTGATGACGTCTACTGATTGGAAAGGTGCGAGATTGTCATATCTCTGGGTAGAAACGGCCATACAGATAGTCGGAGTTGTTGTGCTTGCTCCCCTGGTAGAGGGGATTGTAGCAAGGCTCAAAGCCATTGTTGAATCAAGACATGGACCGAGCATTTTCCAACCTTACTTTGATCTCAGAAAATATCTGAGAAAGGAGACAATACTGAACACCGATTCCACAGCGCTGTTCGACCTCGCGCCATATTTTGTCTTCAGCACATATCTGGTGATATCGTTTGTCATACCGGTAGTTTTGCCGTATCCCGTGGAGTTCAGCCCAATCGTAGATCTTCTCGGCGGCGGATTGTTATTCATCCTGGCAGCCGTTATACAAATATTGGCAGCTCTGGATGCCAGGAGTTCATTCACTGCACTGGGTGCTGGAAGGTCGGTGACATTTTCGGCGTATGCAGAGCCAACGCTGATAATGGTTTTCTTTGCCGTTGCACTCATTAGCAACAGCAATAATCCCTACCTGACACACGATCTGGTATCCGCGTCAATTAGCAACTACCTTACGCTTCCGCACATCCTTTCCAGCGTGGCATTCTTCATGCTCTTTCTCTTCGAGACAGGAAGGCTGCCTACCGAAAGTTCCGGCTTGATGGAATTCGGTATGATCGATGAGGCACGGCTCTACGAGTACTCCGGACGGCACATGTTTTTCCTGAAATATTCATCAAACATGAAACAGTATCTGCTGGGCTCCGTTCTCATTAACGTGTTCATATTTCCATGGTTCCTTCAAAATGGCCTGTTCGGCTCACTGCTTGACATACCAATAATGCTCGGTAAATGGATTATCATAGCAATAATTGTGGTGTACCTTGAAGAGACTCTTGCAAAACTGAGGCTCTTCAAGATACAGGATTATCTGACGCTTTCGTTCGCACTCGCTGTATTCTCTGTCATTACATATTCTCTGGGTGGTTTACTGTGATTGACCAGGAGATTGTGAATTTCATCGGCATACTAATGCTCATTTCTGCACTTGCTGTGCAGATTCGCTCATATGTCAGGCCGATGATTGACACGCTGATAATTCAATCACTTCTGCTGGCCGCAATTGCCACATATCTGGGAATCGCAACTTCTAATCTGCTTCTCCTCCTCCTTGCCGCTCTAATAGTGCTTTTGAGAGGTTTCCTGCTGACTTTCGTTCTTGGGAGAAGGCTGCCAGGGAATCACAAGTTCATCAGAGAGTATTCGACAGGCACAGGCGTGGCGCTGTTGTTCAGCGTGATGGTTTTCATAGTATCGTTCATAGTATACAAGCTGGTATTCTATCCGGCAGTGGGTCATCCGGACGGTGCAATAGCCCTGTCACTCATCACACAGGGAATGCTGCTGATAATGACAAGACGGAACAGTTTTGCTCACTTCATCGGTTTTGTTGAGGAAGAAAATGGCATTGTTCTGATGAGTCTGAGTATAATCTCGCTTCCACTTGTAATCGAGATCAACATACTGCTGGACGTGCTGGCGCTGGTAGTGGCCGGTGCAGTACTGATACATGAGAAGATAGAGCATGTGCCTGTTCAGGAGTTGATGGGATGACCGATCTGCTCCCCGCAATCCTCCTGGTAACTCCGATCATATTTTCATTCAGCTATTTCCTGAAGCGTTTCAGACCAATGCACGTTTTGTCTGCATCAATAACGGTTGCAACCGCACTCCTCCTCAATCTGTTTTCAGTTTCAGAAGCATCATTCTTCCTTGTAGACAGTCTCACAAGAATCATCGTGCTGACGGTGTCGATAATATACCTCCTTTCGACAGTGTTTGGCCTCGGATACCACAGCAGGATGGCTGAATCCAAAAACCTCAGGCTGCATATGTCGCTCATAGACCTGTTTGCGGCAAGTATGCTCTTCTCGCTCATGGTTAATGACTTCGGTCTGCTATGGATCGGAGTAGAAGCCACAACAGTATCCAGTGCATTGCTCCTTGTCATAGAAATGCAGCCGCTTGATGTGGAAGCCGCGTGGAGATATGTGATCATTGTTTCAGCGGGACTTACAATAGGCCTCATTTCAGTCATCATGATTTACTTCAATTTTGGCACACTGACAATTTCACACCTCATAACAGCTAAGCACACTGCATCGGTAACACTGGAAATAGCAGCTGCAACGGCGCTTGTCGGATACGGGACCAAGATCGGGCTCGTGCCCATGCATACCTGGTTACCGGACGCCCACAGCAGAGCCCCATCTGAAGTAAGCGCCATGTTTTCAGGTGTCCTGCTGCCTGTAGCGATTTATGCACTTTACAGAGTGTATCAGGTCACATACGACCCGAAAATGGAATATCTCTTTCTTTTCTTTGGAGTCGCGACTGTTGTAATAGCTGCGTTCATTCTCGCCTCGCAGCGCGATCTGAAAAGGATGTTTGCCTACTCCACAATGGAGAATATGGGCATAATGGTCATCGGATTCATCATCGGAGGAGCCGGTCTTGCAGGTGCACTGATTCTACTGGTTTCGCATGCATTCGGGAAAGCGGGAGCATTCTACTCCTCGGGCAACATACTTGAGAGCTACCAGACGAGATACATGCCGGATATTTGCAATCTGAAGGAAAACATGCCGTATACGACAGCCTCCCTGATGCTCTCCTCACTGAGTGTAACAGGTTCACCTCCCTTCGGTACGTTCATAGGAGAATTTCTTATCATACTTGCGCTCTTCATGTCGGGATACTGGTACATTGCGGTTATTATTGTTGTTTCAATAATAATCGCCTTTGCAAGTGTTAACTTCAAGGTTGCAGGAATGGTATTCTCCAGCTCAACAGTCAGGAGGGCAGATGCAGGTCTGTCACAGAGAGCTGTCGCGATTACTGCAGTCGTGCTATCGGCCGCAGTTACTGTCATTTTTTTCCTTGCAGGGGGTTATGTGATTGGATAATCAGCTGTCTGCAGTGTTCAAAATAGACAACGAGTTCTACTGCGTAAAAGGCAGTGCATCTACAACGCTCGTCAGTTGCAGCCTCCCAGACCTGAAAGTCTATGAAAACTATCCGTCGCTTACCGGCGAATTTGAAAAGCCGCCCTCGGATGGGAAACTGTTCAATTTCAATCTTGGGCCCGTATCTGGTGGAATACTGGAAAGCGTGAAGTTAAATGTTTACACAGACGGTGAGAGGATAACAGGCATAGTGCCGGAAACACAATTCAAGAACCGGCACATTCAGATGAAGAGTTCCACCCCTGACAACGCCCTGCTTAAGACAGAGAGGATAAATGGCGCGTACGCCGCAAGTTACGGAACCGCATTCTGCCTTGCGGCAGAGGATATTTCAGGGATTGAAGTAGACTACGAAGTCCAGCTCATAAGAATGCTAATGTCCGAGCTTGGAAGGGTGGCTAATCACATTCACGTTATTGCAAAGCTCTCCGAGGGAGCGTCCCAGAATGTTGCCACATATCAGCTGTTTGCGCTTGAAGAAAGAGTAAGAAGAATAATATCAGGTCATTTCGGCCACAGGTTCTTTTACGGTGTCAACGGAATCGGAGGGCTTGAAAGGGCAGTCGCAACGGAGGGGCTGAGCAAGCAACTGGACCTGGTTGCCGATGAGCTGGCATCTATCTGGAATGCACTCACATCATCCAGGATGTTTCTCGACAGAATACAGACCACCTGTTATGCGAAGAAACCCTGGACGGTTGGCCCAGTTGCAAGAGCCGCGGATTTCAAGCTCGATACGAGGACATCCGGCTATCTCCCTTATGGAGATGTCGGCTTCGAAATATCTTCGGATGATACTGGTGATTCTCTTTCAAGAGCCCTGGTGCGCCGATATGAGATAGATAACTCCCGTTCAATGATTGGCAGGATATGCGATACCGTCAGGCAGGTCGGGAAAAAGAAGGAAACAAAACAGCGATTTGAAGGGAGAGGACTGAAGCGTGTTGAAACACCGGGCGGCGATATGATGATGCTTCTCGGCATGAGGAATGATCTGGTCACCAGCTTCGGCGTCCGTTCTGCGTCAACGGCCAACATTCTCGCATTCATGCAGGGCGCAGTGACTGGAATATTGACAGATTTTACATTTGCATGGGAGAGCTTTGGCTTCTGGATATCAGAGATGGGAGGGTATCAGTGAACAACTGGTTTTTCAGGGGTCTGAGAAAAGGGAGATTGACTTCGAAGTTCCCCGCCTCTGAACCTGAATCTGTTTCTCCCTGGTCGACAAGACCAGTGAGGGTTGGAAGTGGTTTGGTCACATGCCCGACAGATGCAATAGCAGGAGACAGCGTGGCGATGGAGAAATGCATCTCATGCGGCAGGTGTAGCGATGCTTTCAGTCCCGACGGTTCCGTCAGTACTTCGATATCAAGGAGATCGGAACCACATTTCCGGAGATCGTTCAACATTCTCATGATAGACACTGGTTCCTGTGGTGCGTGCAACCTGGAGGTAAAGGCACTTTCAAACCCGATCTACGATATGCACAGACTCGGAATATTTTTTACGAGCACACCAAGACATGCGGATGCACTGCTTGTCGTCGGTGTCCTCTCAAATGAGATGAAAGAGCCTCTCAGGCTAACGTACGAAGCGATGCCTGATCCGAAACTCATCTTCGCCATAGGTGCGTGCGCGATATCCGGTGGAATACTCGGAAAGGGCATAGAGGAAGTGGTTCGGGCCGAAGTGATAGTTCCCGGATGTCCCCCAAATCCGTTCACGATACTTGATGCACTGATTAAGTCGAAGGGGGGGACAAGTTGATCATACTGATTATCTCTCTGCTCTACACTATTCCGCTCCTGGTCTCCGCCGTATCAAAGAAAATCTCGTACATCACTGGTATGGTTGCAACTGCGGCCACGGCAATACTGGCAATAATATCATTGACACATTCCCCTATAATTGAGACGGCGACGCTGGGAAGTTCCGTTTTCGGTGTCGATGGTCTTTCATGGTACTTCCTTCTGGTCGGATCCGTTTCATGGATGGTAACATCCCTCTATTCGATAAGCTACGATGACTACAGCAAGGTGGTTACAGCCTCATATCATGCGGCCATACTGTCCATAGTTCTGCTGATATTTTCGCGCAGCTATCTGCCCTTTCTGCTCGCCTGGGAAGGAATGTCCATGTCAGGCTACTTCCTCATCAGCTATAAGAAGAACACCGACAGGGTTCCGCCGTATGTTTTCCTTGTTTTCGGTGAGGTGAGTACGCTGCTCATACTGCTTATGTTCACGTACTTCTACTCATCATCCGGAGTTTCATACTTTATAAAATCCAATTACAGCCAGGTTGCATTGCTTGTCGGTCTGATTGGTTTCATGGTAAAGCTGGGAATCACGCCATTCCAGATGACAGAGTGGCTGCCAATAGCGCATGGCGGAGCACCCGTCAATGGTTCTGTTCTATTCAGTGCTACAATGACGATGGCGGCCCTCTATTCGATTTTAAGAGTAATCAGCTTCGCCCACCCGTCGGTTTTCATCGGTGGACTGCTGATGGCCACGGGGGCTTTCTCTCTCCTTTTCGCTGCCATTTATGCAGCGTCATCGGAACATGCGAAAATGCTGCCCGCATACAGCACTATAGAGAATAGCGGCGCCATGCTTATTCTCGTTGGAGCGTCAATCACCAGTATGAACTATGGCGATTTGCCGCTTGCAACGTTTGCTCTCGCAGGTGCAATGGTCTATGTGTTCACGCACACTGTTTCCAAGACCGGGCTATTCCTTTACGCCGGATATATAGAAAAAACTTCCGGGACTCTGGACCTGACAAAAGTCACCGGTTCGTCATCATCCGTATTCTCAACCGGAGGTCTGCTGAATGCTCTGTCGCTGTCTGGGCTCCTTCCTTTTGGCGGAGGAGTTGGAGAATGGATGCTTCTTGAGACGCTTTTTGCAATGGTAACGTTCAATTCCCCCGGCATTTCAGTTCTCTCCACATTTACAGGTGTGATGGCGTCCCTCGGTGCCGGCATAACCCTGGTGGCTATGACAAAGTACTTCGGTTTCGGCGGCCGGGTAAGAAGAGACGGTCCGGCAGGTCCAAAGCTCATGCGGCCGTCGATCATAGCATCGGGGGTCGTGGCATTGCTGCTTGGACTTGGAAGCACACTTCTCATAACAGTTGCAGGACGTGTAACAACTGATTTGACCGGATTGAGTACCGGCCCAATAATTACCGGCCTTCTGGCCATACCAAACGGTCTTCTGATCGCGTCTCCGGGCACGAATGGCCCTTTTGGCTTTGTTTCTCCTGCTTTTGTCGGATTACTCCTTCTATCGCTGTTCACCCTCACCTTTCTGTCATTTCGTCACAAGAAGACAAGATATGTTGCAGTCTGGAACGACGGAATCGCAAAAACAGAAGAGCCAAATTCATTCACATACGCGAACACTCTTCGTTTAACAATGAAACGTGTGTATCCGGCTGCCAATAGTTCTAACCGGGAAGATTTTAATTCATCATATGATGTCTTCTGGATATGGCTCATTGTGCTGTCCAGACATTTTGAGCTGGCGTCAAGGCGGTTCGCACTCTGGTTCATGAACAGCGATCTGAGCAGATACATGGTGTATCTCCTCCTTGCATTCTTTGCAGTTCTGGTTTACATCATATTGTGATGCCCGCACACAGCTGAAGCAAGTGGATTCTATGCTTCAGTGGAGAGCGCTTATCACATGGCGTGAGCATCTCCATTCCACAGGTATTTTCAATTCTGGCGGACATGATTGGATGTATCGGAAATTTTCAACGATAAGTGGCATGAACTGTACCGTCTGATGAAGAATTTACAGCCACAAGTTCGGGAAGCCGCAGCTCTGTTTCCTGTGAAGTAACGACCGGAAAGCCATAATTCATGTTAATGTGCTGCTTCCCTGAGGCTGGAGCTTTTGCCGCTCTATCCGATATGAACTTTCTGTGAGAGGCTATTCTACTGCCGCTTAAATCCCCTGCAAGAGAAACAGTTTTCTTCAATCTTTGCTCTATCTCGTCCCTGAGTGAGCTGTCAATCTCGATGCCTGCGCTGTTGCGTCCTGCAGCAATTGACGCAAGTGTGGTTGTGCCGGTGCCGAGAAATGGATCTAGAACAGTATCTCCGATGATTGAAAACATGCATATCAGCCTGTAACAAAAATCCAGAGGAAACGCGGACGTCCTCCGGCCAGTAGCGGGCGATGTCTGCCTCTCCCCTCTGATGTCTTCCCAGACGTCTGAAAACCATTCGTTACGCTCTTCCCAGAAGTACGCGCTTTCATATCTGCGCCTCAAGGCATCGCCGTCAGAAAAAATACGCTTTGCCCCCTTCCTCAATATCACAACATATTCGTGCTCCTGTGTCGGATATGCACCAGGAGGAAGCATCCCTGAGCCGATGAACTTGTTTGGTTTGTTGGACTGTTTTCTCCACAGTATTTCAGGCAGGACGTCAAAACCGGCGGAAGTGCATGAATTCAATATCCTTGCATGATTTGGGAAGACATGGAATCTGCCGCCTATTGACCTCGTGGCATCACCGATGTTTATGCACACAATACCGCCCGGATTCAACACCTCGTACAGTTTCTTCCAGACTTCGTCCAGCTGCATGTGCATCAATTCGAATGCCTTTTCGCCATTCGCATCAATCAGGGCATTGGCAATTCGTTCATCAAGGACGCTGAACGCTCTGTCCCAGATTGATATCATAGGATACGGAGGAGACGTTACAACAAGATCAACAGGAGAGTCACAAAATGAGGTGAGTTCTGCTGAAGCATTGCCAAAGATTATTCTGTGAACAGTCTTCAAATCCATCCAAATGCACCTTCAACCGCCTTGTAACATGCTCAGCCAATGTCCTCTATGATGATTCCACGCGGGTGAATAGCAAAGGAGCATATTTTAAAGATGCCTGATCAGCAGGTGGCAGAGACGGGAGTTTATGATGGACTTCTGCTGATGAATTTCAACGTGTTACGAAATTGAATTAATCGTGTTCCCGTTTCATTGATTGCACCCTGTGAATAGATGAGTAAACTCTTCTACGGAGATCGTGCTGGTCCCTGGACTCTCTGATTAGACCTGAACCTATCAGCGTATTGAGCGCCTTCTGTACTGTCCTCCTTGTGAGACCAGTGGATCTGACGATTCTTGACTGATCCATGGAACCGTGCGTACTGAGCACATAATACACAAATCTTGACGCAGGGCCCCCACTCACCTCGGGGGCAGGAGCAACGACACCAAATGTGTCGCCCCTCAACCCCTGCCTCTGAGTTTCGAGTGCTGCCACACTTGCGAATGACACGTTGCCGAGATTGACTTCAGGACCGATGTGCAATATGAGCTCTGTCTGTTGCCTCTCAATAGGTGCTTCGAACATCAACATAGACGGCCTGGAGACTTCAAGAAGGCGCTCGACCCAGTCCCACTTTATCATACCTGCCTCATCATATATCTCAACACCTCTGCCTGTTTCTCTGCCCTCTATTATCACGGCATCGGGTCTGAGGTCAAATGCCCTTTCCACACTTTGGATTGTCTCATCAAGGCTGAGTTGATTCCTGGGATCCTTTTTGCCGACCTCGATAATCAGTCTTAGACCGTTCGAGTGTGCGAATTCTGCTATACTAGACTTTATGTTAACCGGGATATCAATTATTCCTTCGCTCAGCTCAATAGTGTCGAAACCCACGTCTTTGAACGATGAAAGGGTCTGTATGTACCTGCCTTTCGAGACGGAGAGTTCCAGCATTGTACCGCCATTCGAAACATGAATGCCGTGGTGCATGTAGAACGAAATACGCCTCCTCAGTGCATCCACATCCAGAAGCATTGGAATACCCCAGCCGATTTTCACTATATCTATGTAGTCAGAAAGCAGCTCTACGACTTCAGAAGTTCCGTATGCTATCCTGTCCAGAACCATAGTTTTGCCCCTGTCTCTCGGCTTTCCCACTCTGCATGCTGCCAGTTTGGACGAAAAAAGAGACAACGTCTATCACTCCCGGATGGGGATAATTGCGAACATTTATCACATTGTCCTGGCAGTATATACGAATTGCAGGACATATACATTTGTAAATTTACCCCTAGAAGCGTTATTATTTACACAATCTTACTCCCTCGGCTCATGACTGAAATGCAGAAGCAGCATGGAATAATGGAAGATTTAGATGCAATTGATCTGATTTCATGGACCGTTTCAGAGTACGGCGAAAGGGGAGCCTTCGCTTGCAGCTTTGGACCGGAAGACATGATCATATTGGATATGCTTGACAGAGTATACGCCCAGACAGGAAAATGTGTTAGCACCTTCACATTAGATACTGGACGTCTTCACTGCGAAACATACGATCTCATGCAGAAAGTCCATGAGAAATACCGAGTGCATGTAAATGTTTACTTCCCGGATTCGAACGACATCGAGAAAATGGTAACAGAAAATGGAATAAATCTCTTCTACTCCTCCGTGGAGAAGAGGAAACTCTGCTGCGAGGTCAGAAAGGTAAAGCCATTGAACAGGGCACTTAAAGGGAAGAGTGCCTGGATTGCGGGCCTGAGGAGGGCTCAGTCGAAAACACGATCTGATGTGCCAAAGGTGTACGTTGATGCATCAACAGCCATGCTGAAAATATCACCCCTTGCAGACTGGAGCGATGCGGATGTCTGGAATTACATCCGATCTAATGAAGTGCTTTATAACACGCTCCATGATTCCGGCTATCCCAGCATAGGATGTCAACCATGCACCCGGGCAGTAATGAAGGGAGAAGACACGAGAAGTGGAAGATGGTGGTGGGAGGATGGAAACAGGGAATGCGGCCTTCATTTTAAGGACAATGGCAAAGAAGGCGGTTGAAAAGAGCCGACAGTGATTGAGGCGCTGAGCATTGTCGGGCAGGTCAAACGTACAGATCTGGCCAACAACGATGGCTATCAGAATTATGCGGCATTTCATTGGTGACAAAAACAGGTACAAGTTGGTTATTAATAGCAATGCTCAATTAACGGGTCATGGGCAAACGGTCGCTTTACCTAATTGTGGGCATTGTTGTTTTACTGGTGATCGGCGCAAGCGTCGCGTCTATTGTTCTTAACAAGAACAAGACTCCTTCTTCGTCAACTCCGAAGACGATAGTAGTGGCAAGTTCAGCCGTTCCGGCTTCGCTTGATCCCGCCGTCGCTTTTGATTCAGGTTCGGTCCTTTTTACCGATCAGATATACAATACTCTGATTGGTTATGGAACCACCACTTACAACGGCACAACTGTGGGGTCGCTGCAACCCGTACCTGAGCTTGCAACAAGCTGGACGTTGAATGCGAATGGATCAGTTCTGTTCAACCTGAGACAGAATGTTACATTTTCTAACGGTGACAAATTCAATTCAACCGCAGTACAGTTCTCCCTTGACAGAGTAATCACAATGAAACAGGGAGCCGACTTCCATGTATTCAAGTTCCTGAATGAAAGCGGAATACATGTGCTAGGGCCATACAAGATACTGTTAGTGCCTTCGCGACCATACCCGTGGTTTCTCGACCTGTTTCAACTATGGGTCACCTCAATAGTAGATCCGAGTTATGTAAATGCAAATGGCGGTGTGCAGGCAGGAAAGGTTAACACGTTCATGTCGGACCACGCGCTTGGCACTGGCCCTTATGAATTGAACTCTTACGGCACCTCTGAGATCATATTGACTGCCAATCCCAGTTACTGGGGAGGTAAGCTCAACATAACTAAGATCGTATATGAGGTTGTTCCGAGCCCGGCCACACAGCAGACGCTGCTTCAGAAGGGTTCCATAAATGTTGCCCTGAATATACCCCTTGATCAGATAAGCACACTGAAGGGAACAGCCGGGGTGAAGGTAAAATCGGGTCCCACTTCTTCAGAATATTACATCGGACTGGATCAGAACGTGACACCGTTCAATAACCTCTCAGTCAGGAAGGCAATACTGTATGCAGTCAACACGAGCGAGATAACACAGTATTCGACATTCGGGTACGGAATACAGCTCAAGAGCGTTATTGCACCAACCATAGAGTCGTACACGCCGGCGTTCCAGAATTACACATTCAATGTGACTATCGCAAAGAAGTATCTGTCGCAGGGGCCCTCAGCAGCCAGGAACGGCTTCACAACATCATTCTACTACGTTTCCGGTGACCCGATTGGCAGCGCAATAGCTACAATACTGCAGCAGGAGCTGAAGAGCATTAACATAACACTGAATCTGGTACCATTGACATCCAACACATTCTTCACTGAAAACGGTTATGGGCACTTTCCGATGTTCTTCGACGGCTGGGTGAATCTGCTTGCAACACCAGATGACGGCATGTATCCGCTATTCAACAGCGGAAATATTGGAATCTACGGCAATTATAACTTCTTCAATAACAGCACAGTCAGTAATCTGCTGACGAAGGCAGGCGAGACACTCAACGCGACAAAGAGGGATGCGATGTATGTTGAAGCTCAGAACATAATTGCCGCCAACGCAGTGGAAGTCCCGCTGTTCAACCTGGAGAATGTCATTCCCATGACATCCAACATTCATAATCTGTATGTGTATCCGACATTCGACATATTCTTCAGTCAGGTGAGCATGGGTTAATCGCATGAGCAGGCGAGGAGCATACCTCATATTCAGAACACTTTCGATTATACCAACCCTTTTCGGGCTGGTATTGATCACTTTCATCCTCTCACACGTTGTCCCGGGCAATCCGGCATTGATAGTCATTGGGCCCGAGGTGAACGGAACCGAACTGAAAATACTCGAAGCCAACATGGGACTCAACAAACCACTTTACATTCAGTTTCTGATTTACATAAACCAGTTGATTCACGGCAATCTTGGCTTTTCATACGTGCAGCAGCAGTACGTGAGCTACGAAATTGCCACGAGACTCCCTGCGAGCATGGAACTTGCCATAGCCGCACTGATGATTTCCATCCCGATTGCCATAATACTTGGCATTTATGCAGCTTTGAGAGCGAATAAACCGGCAGATCATGCTGCAAGAGTATTCACGTTGCTCGGCATATCGATGCCAGTCTTCTGGATAGAGCTGGTGATGATAATACTGTTTTATGTTTATCTTGGAATAGCACCGGCACCGTACGGAGAACTGAGCAATACACTGAACCCTCCTCCAAATATCACCGGAATGATGATATTTGATTCATTAATCACAGGCAACGTTGCGGATTTTGGAAATGCACTCTGGCACATCATTCTTCCCGCAGTCGGTCTTTCCCTGGCAGGCATAGCCACAATGTCACGAGTGGTCAGATCCAGCATGCTTGATGTGGTGAACAAAGATTACATGAGGACAGTTTTCGCAATTGGCCTGCCGAGGAGGGTGATCATCAACAAATACGCGCTGAGGAACGCTCTGCTTCCGGCGATAACCATCGCCGCCCTGTACGCAGGTGCGCTTATGAGCGGTGTTGTACTCACTGAAACGGTTTTCTCATGGCCCGGACTCGGATTATATGCAGTCACCTCAATAGACAATCTTGATTATCCAAGCGTGATGGGTGTTGTTCTGGTGTCGGGAATATTGTTCGTCCTGTTTAATTTCCTCGCAGACGTTCTGTACGCATTCGTCGATCCCAGGGTAAAGTTGTGAATCATGTTTGCACAGCAAAGCATCCAGGACGTTTCTGGCATTGAGCCGGGCTGGACACAGTCGCTCAGGCTTCTGGTCAGGAACAGGAGTGCCATCGCTGCCCTCAGCATAATCGGCTTCTTTGTGTTTCTGTCTTTATTCGGTCCATATATTGCACCATACAAACCAGATGCGCTGGACCTTGCACTCAGACTTGCCCCACCCTCCGGTGCGCACATCATGGGGACTGACGAATATGGAAGGGATGTCTTCTCTCGCATTCTCTATGCTGCAAGGCTGGATATGGCAATAGCGTTCCTGTCTACAACACTGAGCTACCTGCTTGGCGTCACGATTGGTGTTGTGTCAGGCTATCTTGGAAAAATCACGGACAGCGTTACGATGAGGATAATGGATATACTGCTTTCTTTCCCGTCGATACTCTTTGCGATTGCGATTGCCATATCGATTGGGCCTGGATTCAACACAATAATCATAGCAATAATAGTGGTGACAATACCAGGCTTCGCGCGTCTTGCAAGGAGCTCTGTGCTTTCGACAAAGGAAGAGCTTTACGTTATGGCTGCAGCTTCGGTGGGTGCGTCACGGTGGCATATCATGTACAGGCACATTATGCCTAATGTGATTTCGCCCACGCTGGTATTCTATTCGCTGGGCCTTGGTAATTCCATACTGATTGCCGCCAGCCTCAGCTTTCTCGGGGTGGGAATACCACCTCCGACACCTGAATGGGGGGCGATGATATCGTCTGGTCTGCAGTATGTTGTATCGGGTCAGTGGTGGCTGACAGTCTTCCCCGGACTGTTCATAGTGGCCATAGTGGTTGCATTCAATCTGCTCGGCGACACAGTCAGAGAAGTCTCCGATGTCACACTGAGGAGGTGAAAAAGAGTTGAGTAGCATTGCGAGTGAATATGCCCTGTATGTAGAGGGACTAAGCGTTGAGTACACACTCGGCAAGAGACGAATTTTGGCAGTAGCCGAAGTTACTTTCGGCCTTAGGAACGGAGAGTCTCTGGGCATTGTGGGAGAAAGTGGCTGCGGAAAGTCAACGCTAGCTCTTGCAATCACTCATCTGCTGCCTCCAAATTCCAACGTAACTGCCGGCAAGATATATTTTGGCGGAAAAGTCATAGTGGATACCGATAGCGGAGCATCATTTTCACTGAGGAAGAGCAGAAAGGGAGTGGAGAATGAGAAGAAACTTTCCAGCATTAGATGGTCCGGAATTTCGATGATATTTCAGGGTGCTCTGGATTCACTGAATCCACTGTTCAAAATTGGCGAACAGGTTGACGACATATTTGTCTACAAGCAGGGGATGGAAAAGAAGGACGCCAGGGCAAGAACGCTTGATTTGCTGAAATCTGTTGGACTGGAAAATTGGGTAGCGGGCGTTTTCCCTCACCAGCTCAGCGGTGGAATGAAGCAGCGGGTGATAATCGCCATGGCAATTTCACTGAATCCGCTGCTTGTCATAGCTGATGAGCCCACAACATCACTGGACGTCATAACCCAGTACAGGATTATCGAGGAAATAAGAAAGCTTCAGCGGCAGCACGACATAGCCCTCATCAACATCTCCCACGACATATCACTCATATCCAATCTCTCAGAGAGAATTATGGTTATGTATGCCGGCAGGTCGGTGGAAAAGTTTCCGACGAGCAATTTTGACGTCGCGCAGCATCCTTACACCAGGCTGCTTGTTGACTCCATTCCGACCATAGACAAACAGCTACGCTACATCAGGCCAATTAGAGGATATCCGCCCAGCCTGGAACAAACGTTCCAGGGTTGCCCGTTTTTCGAGAGATGCGACTATGGCATGGAAATATGCAGAACAGAAGATGCCATGAAACCTGTTGAAATTGCAAAGGGACACTTTGTCGCCTGCCCTGTGCTGCCTTTTTCTGTGAGTAAACAGGGAAAATCAGATGCATCTCGAGACAAAACTGTAACGGAGATGGGAAAGATCGAGAATGGACAGTCGGCAGAGATAGTAATCGAAGCAAGGGGACTAACCCGACTGTACATGAAAAAAACTGGCATCAGAGAGTCAGGCAGAGGAAAAGACGCAACCGTAACGGCTGTAGACAATATCGATGTGATTCTTAAATCAGGCGAATCGCTGGCAATTGTTGGCGAAACAGGCAGCGGGAAGAGCACCCTGAGCCGTATCCTTTCCATGCTTGAACCGGGAAACAGCGGGGAATTGCTCGTAATGGGAAAAACGGTTGACGCCACAGACAGGAAGTCGGTGCGCCCATTCAGGAAAGCAGTGCAGGTTGCGTCTTTTCCTCTGCCTGACTCTCTGATGCCAGTTTTTTTCATGTACAGTCGGGTTAGTCCCCTTGCTTCGATTACTAT
>DAHXLZ010000230.1 GCA_027365715.1 Methanomassiliicoccales archaeon
GAAAACGGTCTTTCCGGCCTCAGGCAGGCTGGAATATATGCTGTCGTCGTTGCAGTTGGAGGAGCGGTTCTTCCTCTGATGCTCGGTTTCTATTTCTATATTGCAACCGGAAGGTCTCTCGCGGGGGCAATACTTATTGCATCCACGATGGCAGCTACCAGCCTTGCCATAACTGTGCAATCCATGGAGCGTTTCAAGGAAAAATATGGTGATGAGGCAAATCTGATTTTTAATGCAGCCGCGATCGATGATGTTGTCAGCGTGATCATACTAGCAGTTGCCCTGACAGTGCTAAACTCGGGTAAGGGTGTAACCACTCTCAGTGTGTTTGTAATTGTAATCGTGGCAACCCTCACCTGGTTTGTGATGCTGATTGCATCCCTGACGATAATCCCGCAGTTCATCAAGATCGTTGCAAGGCTGAAGGACGACAGCGTTCTGGAGTCCGCGTCGCTCGCTGTTGCATTCGCTATGTCTTCGATTTCGGCGTTTGTCGGCCTGTCAACTGTGGTCGGTGCGTATCTGGGTGGCATATCGATCGCAGGCTCACTGGCCAGGGAGCATGCAAGAAGATTCAGTAAAATTCTCAAGGATGCACTGGGGCCGCTCTTCTTTGCTGTAATCGGTGCCGAGCTGAATTTCGGCGATTTCTTCAATCTTTATACATTAATGGGCATGGCATTGCTCACGCTGATAGCCGTTCTCGGAAAGGTAGCAGGTTCAGGAGCAACTGCCTTCTTAAGATTCAGGAATCTCAGAAGCGCACTTCGTGTTGGTGTTGCAATGGTTCCAAGGGGGGAAGTTGGATTGGTGATTGCAGGAATAGCACTTGAGCAGGGTGTAGTTACGCAATCACTATATGGTGAGATAATCGGAATGGTGCTTCTGACGTCAGTAATTGGACCGATTCTGCTTCAGCGACTCTATCACCTTGGACTTAGAATGGACTGAATCGCATTCGTGTCGTGGAATGTGTGCGGCTACAGGAGATTTTTGTTTTTATGCAGACGCACGACGAAGTCTGAACCCGAACCTCCGGATTGCCTGAAGTTTCATTCAGCGGCTGATGAAAAATTAAGGCAGAAAAAGACGAATGTAAATGGTTTATGTATTTGCGGCTGCGGATTCACTTCAGGCCGTCTCAACTGCTGCTCCGCGGGGTCGGGCAGCGTAGGCGATCAGGCTGCCTACGACTGCTATTGACACATTTATTGCGACCGAGAATAACCCGATGTAAAGGAGTCCGTATGGAGACTTGTAGAAGCTCGTGAGAAGTTTACCGAAATGGTTGGCGTATTCCACTAGATATATTCCGGAAAACAATCCGATTGCCCAGCCCGCAATCATTGCATATCTGTTCATGCGTCTGAGGAACAGACCCATGAAAACCGGTGCAATAGTCTGCAGTATCAGTATTCCACCGAGGAGCTGAAGCTGTATTGCGTATGTCAGCGGCACTATGAAGACAAATCCCAGCGCAACAAATTTGAAGACGGCTGAGAATATTTTTGCAAGCTTCGCTTCCGTTTCAGGTTTCATACCGGGTGAGATTTCCTTGAACACATTCCTGACCAGCAGGTTGGCCTGTGACATGGCCATGATTGAAGCGGGTACCAGTCCGCCTATGAATATGCCAAGAAAAGCCAGCCCTGAGAACCATGGCGGCATTGAATACTGTATCAATGCCGGTACAACAAGAATACCTCTTGTGGCGGCTGGCGCTGTGGCGAGATATTTCATCGCAGGTCCTACCGCATAGACGAGTATGCCGAACATGGCGAGTAACGCGAGACCGACGCCATATATTGGCAGCAGCGCTGTGCTGAGCCTGAGCTTCTTTTCACTAGATGCACTCAGCGAGCCGTTAACTGCATGCGGATAAAGGAACAGAGCCAGCGCGCTGCCGAGCCAAAGCGTCCAGTAAGCGGAACCCGCAACCGGGGCGAGCTTATCAAAAGCCGGCTTGGCAGCGAAAGCCTTTGCAAACCCGCCGAAGTGTGCCGGAACTATAATTATCACTGCAATTACAGTTATGAAGACGAGTATGTCTTTGAAGACAGCTGTGAGCGTTGCACCGCGAAGACCACTCGTAAATGTGAACACCGCAAGTACTATGAATGAAAGGACAAGTGCGATCTCGACTATGAATGACACGTTGGAGCCGATTCCCTGAAGCATGACAGTAAGAACGGCTGTCATACCAACAATCTGCAGTGCAATGTACGGGAGTTCTGCCACTATGCCGGTCAGCGCAATGAGTATTGCAAGTGCTGTTCCAAATCTGTGCTTCACAAAATCTGCAGCTGTCACATAGCCATGTTTCTTAGCTTCAATCCAGAGTTTTGGCATCGTAACCATGGCAATGGCAAATGTTACGGCGACATATGGAACGGCAAAGAAGAATATCGGACCTGCCGCGAAGACGCCGGATGGAACAGCAACGAATGTGTAGGCTGTGTACAGATCTGCTCCGATGAGGAACCATGCCAGGAACGGGCCGAGCCTCCGCCCGGCAAGCGCCCAGTCTCCAAGATCGGCGAGGTTGCCCTTTCTCCATCTGCTTGCATAGAAACCGAGGAATGCGAATATTCCAAAAAGCACCAGGAATACGGAAATTTCTATCAACTGGTCCGTTGACATTTCACTTCCCTCCTCTTCCGCTGTTCAGCAGCAGTGCGGCAATTACAAACAGAATTGCCGTAATGACAAGCCACACTGTCTGGTACCAGTAAAAATAAGGCACCCCGTACAGTGTCGGTGTTACCTTGTCATACGATCCAAGGTCGAGATATGCTACAAAAGGTATCAGCAGGAGAATAACTGCTGCGACATCTTTTCCAACACTCCTTTTTGCATTATTTTTATTTTCTTCAACCAAATTTTTCCCCTCGTTCAAAAATCTATTGCCGTTTCGCAAGAGACTCTATCTGTCGAAACCCCAGGCAGGTGATTCATAACACACATGCCCTGAAATCGGGAAAGTTTTCTTCCGATTTGAAGCCCCCGCTTTGCCTGGATTATGATTAGTTCGATACTTAAAGATTTTTAACCGAACCAGAAAATCCAGATATGGCATCAATTCACTCCGCCTGCAAAATGGAACACATTCTTATTGATGGCGGGTAATCCATGTTCAATGACGCTCTCATTTCCTGATTGAATGCAATCCTGACTCAAGGACGGCCGGTCGGCGTCTTAAGTGCAAATTGTACTTCTAAATTAAAAAGTCTTAAACGCACATGTGCGTTTCGCGGTTCATGAAATACGTCAGGGCCACTGTTCTGTACGACGGTACCGCGAACGCTGTAAAGAAAAATGTTTTCATCAGTTATGACCAAGACAGGATCAGCGCCGTTAGCACATCACAACCGAAAGGTGAAATGATCGCGGAAGGGGTGGTAACACCCGCGTTCATCGATGGCCATTCACACATAGGGTTGGCGAGAAGCGGCGAACCATCTGCGGAAGAGGAAGGGAACGAGCATATGGATCCGATGCTTCCGATGGTGAACGTTCTTGATTCGGTCTACATGGATGATTTTGCATTCAGGGAGAGCATAGAGCATGGAGTGCTCTATTCCCACGTAATGCCCGGGAGCGGAAACATCATAGGCGGGAGAACAGCGCTGATCAGGAATTTTGCAGAAGACATACACGACGCTTTCATTTCACGGCCCGGCATCAAGGCAGCACTGGGCTATAATCCCCGTTCAACAACAGATTGGAAGGGAACAAGACCATCTACAAGGATGGGTGCAATCGCAATATTGAGGAACGAACTGAACAAGGCTTTAAAGGCATCCAGGCTCGTAAAGAAGAAGCGCAAATCAATCGATGAAATCGAACCGCAGACGGAGGCACTCATGGATATACTCAACGGAAAGCAGAGGCTGATGGTTCATGTTCATAAGGAAGATGATATCGTCAACCTGATCAATCTGATGTCTGAATTTGGTTTCAGGGCAGTGATTAACCACGCAGGTGATGTTCATTCATCCAGGCTCTGGGACATAGTTGCAAGAGAAGGTCTTTCTGTCGTTTACGGACCGGTTGATGCTTTCTCCTACAAAGTTGAACTGAAGCACGAGAGGTGGCAGAATGTCAGATTTATTGCCGAGTCCAGGATCAACTATTGTCTGATGACAGACCATCCCGTCGTGCTCCAGAGGAATCTTTTCCTTCAACTTCGTTTCTTTCTCAGGTACGGTCTGACAAGGGAGCAGTCGATTGCACTCATCACCGGCAATGCGGCCCATATTCTTGGCTGCAGAGACATAGGCGTACTCGAAAAGGGCAGAATGGCCTCTTTCACTGTGTGGAACAACGATCCATTCTCACTTGATGCATGGCCATCAACTGTCATCGGAGAAGGTAAGATACTCATAGGCTAAAGGTGCCGAATTTCATCATCGCATCGCACATCTTCTAACCGAATTCCTTCTTCCTTTCGGAGTCCAGTTCGCCCACTTCTCTGTTAACTCCCGCCACCCTGCCTGCCGATGATGCAAATTCTGCTATGCTGTCACCGCGAACAGCAATGAGCACATTCCCTGCTGCAGCATCCACATAAGTCCGGAAACCTGAGCAGCCCATACTCATCGCCACAGGCGCGCCTCCGTTGAGGACAAAAGGTATGACGGAGCACGCAGGACGTCCAGTCAGCGGAACATTAAACGGGTGTGAGCTGTGGAGGCTGGCAGCCTCCAGAGCAATCATGGCGCCGGAAGGACTGCAAAACATTACAACGGCAGTGGGATAGATATCCCGTTTTCCCAGAGGGCCGTAATAGACAAATTCCGGCGCATTGCTGTTATGCGGTATCCTCGCTGCCTCTCCCCTTCCAAGATAGCCTTTCTCTTCCATCCAGCCAAGCGCATCTGTGAGCCTTGCGCCCAGTTCGCCTGCTGGTTTGACACCAAGAACA
The DNA here is from genome assembly GCA_027365715.1 of Methanomassiliicoccales archaeon. The sequence continues at coordinate 4,925 of DAHXLZ010000230.1, forward strand.
AACGCACCTATTTCGCAATTTTCATGTGCGGAAACCGGAGCATAGATCTCACTTTCTGTGCCAATTCCCCAGAAAGAACAGCCTGCAGGCACGCTGCCTGCGTATCTCTCGACGCCCTGTGGTTCGGTCTTCAGATATGAAATCTGGACTGGTGCAGACTCGAGTTTCAGATATCTCTTAAGATTTTCAGACAGTTCTGCCATGACACTTCTCATGGTTCCGACTCACCCGGTCATTTCCTATATATCTTATTATTTCGTGTGCAGGACGGCATGCATTGCTTTCAGCAAAATCACCGATTGACCAATTCATCTTCATTTCAGGTAATGCATATTCCAGTGAACCGGCATATGTTTATTTAGGCCACTTATTTACTCATCCTGAACAGAAGGAACGGAGTGTTGCGAAATGTGTAAATTCTGCAGCGATGATAAGTGCCCATGTGACTGCCTGTACCCTGAAAGAGTGAGGAAAGAATTGCGCACCCAGTACTCTCAGAATCTGATAGATATTGACAGGTGCGTCATCACCTGTATCAAGTGCAGACACCAGCTGGTTTACACTGTTCAATCGATGCATCAGCACAGTTCTGCAGCGATCGAATAGGACGTCCAGTTTACCCGTCCGTATATCTGCTGCAGCTTAATCAGTGCTGTTGCCTGTGCCGGTCCTTTCCATCGCCTTAAGTGTTTCTGCAATGTGTCTTTTCGGTTCGAGCTGGGAGCTGAAAACATGCAGCACAGTGCCATCTCTTCCTATCAGAAACGTTGCTCTTCCAGGAATTATGCCGAGCGAACGCCTGACACCGAACATATCGGCTGTCCTGTGACCACTGTCAGTGAGAAGCTGAAAAGGCAGCGAATGTTTCTGTTTGAAACTGATGTGCCTTTCCGCGTCGTCCGTGCTGATGCCCGCAATCCTTACTCCCTTCTTCGCGAACAGGTCGTAATTGTCTCTGAACTCGCATGCCTCTGCAGTGC
>DAHXLZ010000233.1 GCA_027365715.1 Methanomassiliicoccales archaeon
ATAACTTCAAGCTTTACACTAACAACTACTACACTCTCTTTGATCTCGGCTATCCTGAAAACCGCATATGATCCCAGACCAATCAATATCGTCTGATCGATGAGAAGGGTAAGCGGGCTGTCATATACAAGCATCGTCAGCCCCGTTACCATGTAGAACATCTTCGTGAATGGCGTCGCAGAAACAAGTGCGTGAGGAAACGGCCATCCAACGGGGGAAAATGTCTGAGAGAAAAAATACGACAGGCGGTATCCAACGCCAAGATCAAAGAGAGTGTAGTAGTTGTTAGTGTAAAGCTTGAAGTTATAAATCGAGAGAAGAACGACGAATGCAATTGTCAATGCAAATGGAGTGACTTTTTGCATCGCGGCCTTGTATCTCATGGGTTACAGGCCCGACAATTAAGGAAACATGACTTAAGGATTGGCATCTCGACGAGGCTCTTCCCCACGCATCGGGCAAGGGGAAATGGCTGAAAATCTGATTTTCGCCGCTCCTCGAAGGGACCTTCGCAGCAATATGTGCAGCGGAGTCTATGCGTGGAGAAATTGCAGCTTCAACAGGATGGACAGGTCAACAAATATCGAGCGGGGAATGGAATCCCTCCTTCCCGAGATGGCTTTGTGCTTCATTCCGAAGAATGCCTTGACACCCTTTGCATAGTCGTGGACGGAGTTTGTATAAATTGACCTTAACAACATCCACAAGAGTGAGGAAGGGAATATCCAGAGCAGAACAGCGAAGGAAAGTTGCTTGAGTTCGGAGTAGAGGCATCTCTCTTTCTCACCTGCCAAGGAAGATTGCTGCAGGAGCCGGCCATTACATGAATTCGCTCAGGAACAATCTGAATTCATCAGGCAGATTCAGCAGGTGTCTTGCGTGGCTCCGTACAGAGTCAGTCTCACTGGGAAAATTCTTTTCAGGCAGACTGAACAGAAACAACCTCCCTGTCGCGATCATCGCAATTGTGTGGATAGCGATATTTGCATTCGAGGCGCGCATCTACACGATCGGGGGACTGATCAGCGCTTCCAGGATAGGTGATGTGGCATCTGTTTCATCATCCTCCGGCAGCGCGACTGTTTTCTCATTCCTCATCAATAATGAAACACTCCCGAAAATAATATATGCGGCGGGGCAGCTCATTCCTTTGCTCTTTACTCCGCTTCTTTCACTGTTCGTCTTGCCAGCCGTTGGCTATTTTCTGATAGTCGGTGCGACGACTGACTACGTCCCTTATTACAACCTGTTCGAACAGTACCCATATCTTTACTCGGGGTTTCTTTTCATTTCGTCTATAACTGCAATCTCACGGTTGCCCAAGAAGAAACTGCTCAACGCCCTTCTCATTCTGATGGTATTGTCAAGCGCTGTCTCATTTTCCATTTTTTCTCCATTCAGCGTAAGCAATGTGACTTCAGGCAAGCTTGGAACCCAGCTTGGCGACTCTGCTGCCATTGCGAACATAAACCATGCCTATTCCCTGATTCCCATGCACTCATCTGTGTTCATACAGAACGACATGCCGCAACTGATGAACAGGGACAAGGTCTACATTGACGGCTACTATGCCAACCAGACTGTGGACTATGCTGTTATGAATCCCCTGACGCTCAACAATATAATGACTGCGTTCGGCGGATTCAGCCTGTACTGGGCAAA
>DAHXLZ010000243.1 GCA_027365715.1 Methanomassiliicoccales archaeon
ATTCTTGTTTTCAGATCCATCAGTGCAAAGGAGTATGCAAAGAGGCGCCTCTTATGCTCCTTCGGCGCAGCTGCTGCGCCGTTCTCTGCATCCTTCCCCGGATTCTCCTTTGCAAGATCCTTGAGTTTCTGTGCATGTGACGTCATGGAGCATGCAGGCATGCTCCGTTACATTGAGGGGAGGAGCGGCGGGCAGGCCGCCGCCGAGCTCGGCGGCATATCGAGGAGCCATGTCAACCTGCTCGCAAACATGGCGCTGGACATACAGTCCGGCATACACAGGAAAGCAGAACTGAAGAATGTTGTCAGAAACTATGTTCTGCAGATAGACGGCACGGTCGACGATGCGTTCAGGTCGCTCATCGCAGTCAGGGATGCGGTCACGGGCATCGTGCTCAACTCGATGCTGTGCGGCAGCGAGAATCTCGATGAGATCATAGTGCTGCTGAACAGCATAGAGACCGTATGCGGCAGCCCCTCGGGCATAATAAGCGACCTGAGCAGCACACTGGGGAAGGCGCTGGCCGCGTTCTTCCCCGGTGTTCCCAGGGCAGTGTGCAAATTTCACTTCCTCAGGGACATAGGGAGGGACATGATGTCGACGAGGAACAGCGCCATTGCAAAGATGCTCAGGAGGATTGGCGCGAAGTCAAAGCTGAAGGCAATCGTCAGGACCATCGGCGGCGCACTCGACGGGAAGCGCGTCGTTGAGGAGCTGAAATCCGGATACTCATCGGACAGCGAACAGTTCACGCTTTTCATGGCAAAGTACTGCATGGAGAAACTCATCAATGCAAAGGAGAGCAGCGGATACGGTTTCCCGTTTGCCAGCGGACACGCACATTTCGTCTCCGACTGTGCAGTGGCACAGTCCGTGCTGGAGAAACTTGTGAACATACGGGCAAATGAGTCTGTGGTGAAGGCGATTGCGCAGCTGAAGAGGGTCACCGGCAACGCAGAACTCAACAGGCTGTGCGGCGAACTGAACGGCATACACAGGCTGTTCACAGCGCTCAGGAAGGCCATGCGTATAGAGCGTGCGCAGTCGCCGCTCGCCGACGACATTCCGGCATCCAATTCGGAGATGAGGGATGCGTGCGGCATATTCATGGGGCAGATGAAGGTCATGCTGAAGCGTGCCGACATGCCCATACACATGAGGGTTGCCGCCTGGAAGATGTTCAACCAGTACAGCAGGTGGAAGGACCTGCTCTTTGTCGACGGCCTGAACAATGCCGTCATACCTGGAACGAACAACGGCATGGAGTCGGAATTCAGGCGCATGAGGCGCGTATTCAGGAGGCAGGGTGGGGACAGGGATGTCGGAAGAAAGGTGGCCTTGCACGGCGCGGGTGTTCTCCTGTTCCAGAATCTGAAGAATGAAAAGTATGTTGCAGCCGTCTACGGCGGCGTTGCGTGCATCGCGGCCGCATTCTCGAGGGAGAGGAAACTCTTCAGGCCGCCGGCGCGCATAAGTGCCGGCGAATGGAAGGACGCATACGAGTGCGGTATGAAGCTGATGGACGCCGGTCCAATACCGGAGACGCCGTACACGGGCAGCCTGTGGAATGATGTCGGTGCACAGTGCCGCACGTGAGCCCTGTGGAAACGCCGTTCTAATTTCTGCCATTTTCACCGGAGTAAAATTTGCTAAAACGCCGGCGAATAGTTTACAGAATCGCCAACGAATTCTTTACACCTGCCCGGTGCATTGCACTCAACGATGGCTGTTCCGCTGCCTTTTCCCGCAGATGGAGCGGGCCCATTGCCCTACGGGCATCTTCCATCGCCCGCGTGGTGAAGGTGTGTTCTTTATCAGGCTGCGCGGGTTGAGGCCCATTTCCTTCGCCATCCGTACTTCCTCCGCAGAGAGGCGGCAGCGTTTCTTCGCCTCCCTCCACAATTCATCCCTGCTGTTCCTGTTTGTCTGCATCCGCCCCGTTATCACACAGGCAATCAGAATTATTTGATAAATATCACATCCGGACGGCAATCAGCCGAACACCGGTGGCTGTGAAGGGGTCCCAACAGCCTATAGGCACCATAGTCTATGCCGGCAAGACCGGCACCCGCGATCACGACCCGTTTTGCATCCTCTTTAAGGATATTCAATCTCTGCATCAAACTCACACATAGGGCATGTTTTCAGAAATCGAACTTCTCCCTGAAAAGTGCAGTTGCGTAATGGATTGCCTGTGAACTTCTGATCTTTGGTGGCATCGGTCTTTCACTCGGGTCAGCCATTATCTCAACTATTGCAGGCTTCCCCGAATCAAGGGCGGCCCTGATTGCTTTCCTGACTTCACCCGGTTCCGTCACTCTGACCCCGAAACCTCCGCAAGCAATTGCATAGTCTGCGTAATTCGGGTTGTGAAGATCAATTCCAAACTCCGGGTGTCCCATAACCTCCTCTTCGAACTTGATCATTCCCAGAATACCGTTGTTTATCACCACGACAACTATCGGTAACGAGTATTTCACTGCCGTATTGAAGTCGCCCATGAGCATGGTGAATCCCCCGTCACCCGCAAAGGCTGCCACTCTCCTGCCGGGATTGGAAAGAGCCGCTCCTATGGCAGAAGGCAATGCTACGCCCATGCTTCCCAGCCAGGGGGAAAATATGAATTTATGATTGCCTGATTTGAAGTGGCGGGCTATCCAGACCGTCACGTTACCGACATCCACACACACGATTGCATCATCAGGAAGCTCCTCCTGAAGTGCTCTCGCTGCAATCTGCGGTCTGATCGGCTTCCTCCCGTCAGAGCATTCAGTATCGATTTTCTCATTCCATCGGGTCATCTCCTTACTGTAACGCTCAAGAAACTCCTTTTTATCTTTCACTTTCACCAGCTTCAAAAGCTGTCCAATCGTGTCGCGCGCATCACCGAGTAATGCAACGTCAACATGCCTTCTTTTTCCAATTTGACCAGGATCCAGATCTATCTGAATCGTCTTTGCCTCTTCAGGCAGAAATTGTGTGTACGGATAGCTGGTGCCGATCATCAGTAGAGTGTCGGCTTCCTCCATTGCATTCTGACTTGGTCTCGTGCCTATAAGGCCAAGTCCCCCGAGACAGTTGGGGTGATCATCTGGAATGCACCCCTTTCCAGGAAGTGTTACACAGATGGGAGCTCCCAGTTTCTCCGAAAGCTCAATAAGCGTGTCTCCTGCGGCCCTTGCACCGCTTCCTGCGAGTATCATGATATTCTTTCCATCATCAAGTATATTTGCCGCATTTCGAAGATCCTCGTCTCCGGCTACGGGTATCGCTTTGGTGTAAGTCACCGAAGTCTCCTGCGATGGCCTGGAAACCTTTCTGCGTGGTATATCGAGTGGAAAGGAAACATGAGATACACCTCTCATTGAAACTGCATTCCTGCACGCTGTTTCAATGACTGCAGCTGCGTCATCAGGAGAAGCGATTCTCTGATTGTACACAGCCACATCGGAAAAGAGCCTGAGCAGATCTATTTCCTGGAAGTAATCTGTTCCTATGAGGTCAGAGTCAACCTGTCCTGTCAGTGCAATTACCGGTGCTCTTGACGTTTTCGCCTCATACAGCCCGTTGAGCAGATGAATGGAACCGGGTCCAGAAGTTCCAACGCACGCAGCAAGTTTTCCGCTTAACTTTGCTTCCGCTGATGCGGCAAAGGCACCCGCCTCTTCATGCCTGACGAGTATGAATTCAATACACTCGCTTTTCCTGATGGCATCCATTATTGTGTTTATTGCGTCACCGGGAATGCCGTACACCCTCTTCACTCCCCATTGAGTAAGTCTCTCTACCACGACGTCTGCCACCGTTTTTCCGAAAACCATCGAATCATCCTTCTATTGCTAAGAAATGTATTTTCCAATAAACAGTTTCGCAATCAGCCCGGTCAGCTCATTCTGCATGATTCGGTAGATGGGCAGAATGGCTGGTTGGGACGTAGAGGAGTCGGGCTGAACGATAATTTTTAATCACCGGCGGGTTCTACAACCTCAAGCAGGAGGCATGGTTGTAACTGTTTTCGTTGATATTCCTGATCAAGAACAGGATTAAAGGTGTTTTCAGCAGCAGAAAGGCCGCAATCCTCATCACCTTTGCAACTTTTGTGGTCGCTGTCGGCACAATGGCCTTCTTTTATGTCGAGCCTGTCCTTCCTTCGGGACAGAAAAATTCACTCTTTCTTTCGCTCTACTGGACGATAGAGACAATCACAACCGTCGGTTATGGCGACATATACCCCAGCAACACAATGGCAAGATTTGTTTTCTTCTTCGTTATCCTGTTCGGCATAAGCTCGTATGCCCTCATAGCGACTGAAGTGTCTGCCTGGGTAATCGATAGAAAGTTTATGGAATTCAGGGGTCTGCATCATATGAACATGGACGAACATATAATTATCGTGGGCTACAATGACTCAACCAGCGAACTGATAAAGCAACTAAGGGCACATAACGCCGAGTATGTTGTCATTGATGAAAACACAGACGCTTCAACGCTCAAGTCTAATGGCGTCGTAGCGATATCGGGGAATCCACTCTCTTCAGATACTCTGAAAAGAGCTGGAATAGAAAAGGCGGACACACTTATTATATCAGACCAGGCAGACGAACTGGCAAT
>DAHXLZ010000108.1 GCA_027365715.1 Methanomassiliicoccales archaeon
ATGACGGTAGCATGGATGCGCTTTCCGGATGCAGTATCCTGTTTATTGCCCACACTGTAAGCAGCTTTCCGGGTGTCGGACCGTCTTTAGATGAATTGCCTGAACAGTATCTGTCTAAAATTTCAGGAATACCGAGATCCACGCTCAGCGCCCACAGCAGCGACACGTCGCCGCACCTGCTGCTGCCGCTGTTCTGTACAGTGTCTATTTCCCTCTTTACGGGAAGGGGCTTTGCACGTTCCTCCCCCTCCCTTCCCAGATACCGTACAAACTCGGTTTTCACCTTTCCCTTTACCCTGAATGAACGGTACTCCTCAAGGTAGACTGCATTGCCGACCTTCCTTCTGCGTATGGCCATCAGTAACAGGCATACATTACAGCGTATAGATCTTTCGGTCAGGATCAAAGTGTCCTCATTCACACTCAATTCGCGAAGAAACCAAACAACGGGAAAATACAGTTCGGCAATTGTAACAGGTAATTATCTCCGCTGTTCATGTAACTGACATGCTGCGACGCAACTTCAACGGAAATCGCAGCTTAAACATGGCAGTCTAATCAGCCGCGACTCAAATTCGAACCACATATTATGCAAAATCCACTGAGTCAGAGTTTAAATACCCTCTAAAACGTGAAGGGCTGGAGAAAATAATGAGTCTGAAACTGATTTCAGCGCTGATAGTTCTGATTTTTGCCATGGTGGCTGTCATGCCTGTGATTGCGACACAGCAAAACACAGCCATGGCAGGTGGAGCTGTAGTGCACACATTCATAACCGGTGTGTCGGCGGGAAACGGCAAGGGTCCAAACGGCGGGAGCGGTGGCCCTGCCCCTTCCGGGCCTTCATCATATCCTGCATATACACCGGGCCAGATATTCTCCGCCTACAACTACAGTGCGAAGTACAACGGCACCAGGGAGACGATTGCCATTATCGACGCATATGGCAGCCCCTCTATCCAGAACGATGTTACGGTATTCGATTCCCAGTTCAGCCTTCCTTCAATTAATCTTACAATCGTTACGCCTTTCGGCAAGGTTGGGAGGAATTCAGGATGGGCGCTCGAAACATCGCTTGATGTGGAATGGTCCCATGCGATGGCACCAAAAGCAAACATTTTGCTGATAGAGGCACCCTCAGCATCGACAACATATCTCATAACAGATTCCATCAACTACATAGTCAATCATACGAGCGCGAATGTCGTTTCAATGTCGTGGGGAGCAGCCGAGAGCGGACTCACAGCCTCCGAACTGTCACAGTATTCATCGACATTTGCCTACGCAGAGAGTCATGGCCTCATACTGGTTGCTGCATCTGGAGACAAAGGTGCGTATGACGGTACCTCTTCTCCGACAGTAAATTATCCCGCTTCTGACCCAAGCGTCGTCGGAGCGGGCGGAACCACTCTGAACCTTACAAATATTACTGCTACGAATGCCACATACTCATACGAATATGCATGGAATTCCTCCGGCGGCGGCGTTAGCTCCTACTTCAAGCGGCCGTCATACCAATCAAATGCGAGTATAAACACTTCAGGAAGAGCCGTTCCAGATGTGTCGTATGATGCCAATCAAAACACAGGATTCTGGATTTACGATAGCACCACTTATGAGGGGCTGAAAGGATGGATACAGGTAGGGGGGACAAGCGCATCCTCACCGCAATGGGCTGCAATATTTACAGAAGTGCAGCAAGCACTGGGAACTAAAGTCTTTAATGGCACAAATGTTCATCAGGATCTCTATTCTGTTTACGCAAGCTCAACTGAATATGCGGCTGCATTCCACGATATAACCTTAGGGTACAACGGATACTATTATGCTGGAACAGGATATGATGAAGTCACCGGCATCGGTTCTCCCAATGTCGGTGCACTTATTGA
>DAHXLZ010000268.1 GCA_027365715.1 Methanomassiliicoccales archaeon
TACCGAATTTTGTCACTTCCTTCTCTATGACTGCAACAACCTCATCTGACAGTCGCAGATTGCCGTCAACGACCTCAACTGTTCTCATAACGACCGGCATGTTGATATATGTACAGATATATTACTGTTTGTGCTGACGAATGAGCAGTTTGACAGATTTCACAATGAGTTCGATTTCCTTGTAAGGAAGTACAGGGAACAGTACTCCAGGCACACCGGAAGAGACCGGAGTGCATATGAACGGTCATACGAACAGAGAATCAGGCATGCAGCAGCTGAAGTGTACTCTGTCGTGAAGAGTGCGTCATCGATCATATTCTCTACGGACGACCGCATGGGCAGGCCGCCGAAGGTGACGCCTGAACAGAAGGTTGTCATGTTGCTGCTCAAGGAGATATTCAGTTTGAGCAACAGGAAGATGTCCGGACTGCTGTCGCTGTTCGGTCCGCTGACAGACATAGACATATGCTACAAGACGGTGGAAAGGGCATATTCCGCCCTGCCGGTCAGGCTCATAATACACAACATGTTCATTCTCATTGCCTCCGGTGCAGGAGGCAACCTGACCGGCGACGGCACCGGTTACTCGCTGTCGATAACAAGGCACTACCGTTCGATGAGGGAGAACGGCAACTGCATAAAGGCAAATCCCGACCACAGACTCTTTGCCTATGCATTCTCAATACTCGACCTGGACACAAAACTCTACGTAGCATACGGTGTGAGCATGAAATCGGAGAAGGATGCATACCGCGATGCGCTCAGGATGCTCGACATCACGCTGACGGATGCCGGGAGCATCCGCCTCGACCAGTATTACTGCACACAGTACACACTGGACGACTTCTCTGAAGGAACAAAGGCGTTTCATAATACCCAGAAGCAGCACAACAATCAGGGAACCGCCGGCATGGAAGAAACTCATCGGCAGACTCATCGACTCGCCGATGGAGTTCCTTTCCGAATACTACAGGAGGGAGAACTCGGAGTCTCAGTTCTCCGCAGACAAAAGGACAACGGGATGGAGGATACAGCAGAGAAGAGAGGACAGGATCAGGACAGCTGCGATGTGCAAGGGAACATGGCATAATCTGTTCAACATGACTTCCGGATAGGGGACTTATGTCCCACTCACTATTGCGCTGCTGGCATTAAATATGAGAACATGTATCAGGCCAAATCGTGACACGCATATGAAAATAAAGAAATCCAGCGCCGCGATTATCGCTTGTGTCTCTGTGCTGCTGATATCGTCGGCAGCGCTTGTTTCGGCCTCAACGCCACAGCAGGTCTTGAGCAGTTCGGGGAAGCAGACAGCACCGTTTGATTTCATGCCGTGGGTTTGCCAGTTCTGCGGAGACTACAACCATTCGATAAGCACAATTGTGAAACATCATGAACAATTCACATCTCTCTCCTACGAGCAATATTATCTTGGATCGACAAACTATTCATTTTCAAGATTCGGTCTTCCCTCGCCGAGACAGCTTGCGGTTAAATACGGTCTGCCAGTCTTCCCGATGATTGTGTCGTCCAACAAGGCTGCGATGCATGTACTGTTTACAAAATCAACAGTGCAGTCAAGATTCATAAGTGACGCTGTGAAAACCGCACAAACGAAGGGATATGCCGGATACAACATGGATTTCGAGGTACCTTATAACACCGATTCGATTGCACTGACAAAATTCATTGCCAACTTTTCTGCCGCACTCCGCAGCGCCGATCTCTCGCTTTCGGTTGATTTGCCGGGATCAGCAGTTCTTCAGCATTTTTCTTCCACCTCATACGGTGGTGCATACAACTGGTCGGCGATTGCCAAAACTGGCGTTGCGAAACTGATTGTGATGGACTATGTCTCCATAGGAGATTTCGAACAGATTGTCAATTATTCGGTTGCAAACATACCGCTGAACAAACTCTCAATAGCGCTGCCCGACTATGGATTCGGTTTCCTTGTGAACACGACCACCTCAGCACCGTTCCCGTACAACATAATCAAAACTGTCGGAGCACACATGTATGGGCAGGTCATGACCATAGTGCATGACGCGCTCCTGCAGCATGCAAGAGTTACGAAGCATTTTGGCACATTCTATGGAGAGGCGTACTACAGCATAGTCTATCCTGGAGAGAGTGGAACCGCTTACGAATACTACTACATCAACAGTCACGCAATGCAGCTCAGACTCGACTACCTCACACAGCTCGGCATACGTGGAATAGCGATGTGGAGGCTCGGTGCCGTTGACAACAGCATCTGGGGACCGCTTCAGAGCTACGCTTCTTCGGCCACTGGGACGGCAGCACATGTGCTTATCGCTTCAGAAAGGCTGGAGTGAAAGGAAGATTCTGCCTGTGATACTCTAGTCTTCGTCTGTGACATCACCTTTAAAGCCCGTTGGTGCAACCATGACTTTCGTTCTGACAGCGTACTTTGCCTTCGCACCTTTATGACTCATCCTGATGGAATTGCCCTCGAATATATCCTTGGGGGCAGCGCCTTCACACTGCGATGTGGTGTCGATGCCAATCAGCCTGCACGCAATTGGTACAACATCGGTCAGGGCGATTGAGTGCATTCTCTGATACCCTTTCTTAACCCCCGGCCCCGATGCAATGAATGTGGCAAAGTTTGACGAGAATTCTGTTTCAGCGGTAGGAGGTTGCGGGCCATGATTCGCTCCTCCGGTTTTCCACACAGTTCGTTTCTCTCCAAGGGCGGCAACTTCACTACCGCTCCAGACGTACCCTCTGTCGAACACCAGAACAATATCCCCTATGCCTTTTCCCCAGAGACCGGCAACTTCCGCTTCCTCTTTCCTCAGAACCGAGGCAAATGGAGACAGGCCGTTATCCGGATCCCTGATTGAGAGAATCGCGCAACGAACCTCTTCCCTGAAACTCAGGTAATTTTCCGGCTCAATAACACCTTCAGGATCCCTTCCTTTTACGTTCAGATAGACGTGCGACAGGTTCACGAAAACCTTAGATGAGGGAATATTGACTTCAGGTACACCTCCAGAAACATCTATCTTTGACCATCCCTTTTCCATAAAGAGATTGTAAAGAGACACTCTGTGATGGTTTGGTATGTTTCCGTGGTCAGACACAACAAGAAAGGCATCGTCCTCGCCTGCAACAGCCATGAGTTTCCCTACAAGCTCATCAGCAAGCGTGTAACCTTCGCGAAGCATTTCAACGGCTTTCTTTTCACTATCTCCACCTTTATAATCTCCACCCGTGCTGTCAGCAAAGCCGAGAAATGAATGCTGCAGCGTATCCACATAATGCCAGTGGAGGAAAAAGAGCGAGACGCCATAGTGCTTGCACATAAACTCGAAGCATTTTGCGATCCAGTCAATCTTATACCTGGCCTCTTCAAGGAACGTCTCCCGATCAATGAGACCCGCAACATACAATTTACCGACATCGTCATTTGTGTATGGACCGATGTTCGCGCACAGCTCATGACCTATTGCTTCAGGCGCACAAAAATCCGAATCAACATAAATGCTGCTGCGGTAAATTCGCATCGCAGTGCCGCCACCTGATGGCTTTCCGGGAAGGATTTTCCATCTGACTGTAGCTGTGCCTCCCAAACAGCCTATATGGAGCCAGTCTGACCACTGGCCCTCTATGAGCTTGATTTTCCCGCCGCCGTACTCAAGCATAACCGCTTTGCCGGACTCAATGGTTACCTTTTTCAGACGGAACGTGTGTTTTCCGTGATTATTTCTGAAAACAATATCTATCGAGACAACACCATCTTCGCTCCAGGGATCTGTCCACTTTTCCCATTTGGTATCATTCCCTTTGATTTTCACAGGAATGTTGTAGACGCATGAAGTTGCGAGTCCGAAATAATCCCGGTTCGGTCCATAGAACCAGTCTACGTGATATACACCGTCCAGCCCTGAAGGGTATCCGATGTAATTGAGCAGCGCTGACTTTCTGCCCTGCCTGAGGGCTGCCTCCCACAGATATTCAGCCTTGCACACAGTTGAAGTCATGCATTCGTCGAAATGATCCTCTTCCAGGCTCTCACCAGCAGAGTGTGATCCCCAGAGAAACACTCCGTGAGTACCGGAGGTTGCACCGGTGGAAATGGTCGCCCAGTTGGTCGGCGTGAAAACTGGCAGGGAGGAAACAGCTTTAGAATACACCCCGTTTGAAATCAATCTTGCAATGTTAGGCATCATGCCCTCGGATAGAAAACGTTCCATTATTTTTGGTGACATACCGTCTATACCCGCTAAAAATAATTTTTTCTCGCTTTTCATTTTGCTCAGCAGGCATGAATTAAAGGCACCTAATAAGATTTCTCATAACGCGTTATGCGCAAGAGTTATGCTGGGCATCGTATACATCGGTAAAAGGTTGAGAAGCAGAATGAACAATATTAACTTGCTGAAAGATGTGGGTCAGCTTTTCCAGATATCATTGCCGCAGGAGAGAAAAGCGAGCTGGAAAAAACTGATTGAAGATATCAGACCCGGGAGTATTATAATACAGGGCGCAAACGTTTCCCGGGCACAGGACATAAGAACGTTTGTAAAAAAAATCTCATCGATTTGCCAGGGAGCAGAGATACCTCAGAACAGAAGGCCGCTGATAGGCATTACACAGGAAGGAGGGTGGATAAGCAGGATTGATGACATTGCTAACAGCCCCGGCAACATGGCACTCGGTGCATGCGACGCACGTGCACCGACGTATTCTTCATACAGGGCAATGTCGGAGGAACTCCGTATGTGCGGAATACAGTGGAATCTTGCTCCGACAGTTGATATAAACACAGAGGCTGCAAATCCAATCATAGGTGTCAGATCGTTTGGAGACAATCCTGAAAATGTTTCGAGACACACACTCTATGCAATTGAGGGGTTGAGAGATGGTGGAGTTCTTTCATGCGTCAAACATTTCCCTGGACACGGGGCAAGCAAGTCCGACTCGCACATCACGCTGCCTGAAATAGGAAAGGAGATGAGAGAACTTGAGAAGGTTGATCTTCAGCCATATTACGCAGCCATCAGGAATAATGTCGACTCCATAATGATTTCACACATCTATTTCCCGCGCATTGAAAAGAGCGGCATTCCTGTCCCCGCATCACTTTCCAGAAGAGTTGTCACCGACCTGCTGCGAAACAGAATGGGCTACAACGGGCTGATTCTCACCGACTCCCTGTCGATGGCTGCCGTGGCGGACAATTTCCCGATGGAAATTGCTGCAGGGATGGCAATTGATGCGGGCGTGGACGTCCTCGAATGTGCTGTTCCTGAAAAATATCTTGAGCTCTACAACGGCCTGATTGAATCTGTGAAATCAGGAAAGGTAAAGCACGGAAGAATCACTGAAAGTCTTAAACGATTCCAGGAACTCAGGAAAATCCTGAGTAGGATTGGCAGAGATGCTATACCGTGGTCTCCTGCAGTAAGAAATCATGTTACAGCCATTTCAACATTTTCCGCCATAACTGAAATCAACAACCTGAAGAATTACAGACTCCCGGCAGCAGGCACCGGAAAAGTCCATACTGTGTTTTTCAGCAGAAGCAGATTTCTGGAGGAAAAAAATGCCAGAAAAAGTGAAAGTCCTGCAACGCGGGCTGTGACTGAGTGGGGCCTGTCCCCCGGAACAAGCCTGCAACTTCCCAGGACTATTGAATTGAACAGAGCTGTTGAAGAAGCAGGGAATATTTCAACCATGGTTGGCAAAACAGACGGGGTTGTCGTGTTTGTAAATGATGCACTTTCCGGCCCGTGCAAAACTGGCGTTCCATCACAGATAGCTTTTGTGAGGGAAGTAACGTCCAGAATGAAGGGAAAGGTTGCTGTCGTGGGCACGGGAACCCCCTTTGAAGCATCGCTTTTCGGTAAAATACCTTACATTGCCGCGTACAGTTACAGGCATGACGCGCTTCTTGCATCCATAGGAGTCCTGACCGGAGCAGTGCATGCCGGCGGGCACATTCCGGTTACTATCCGGAGCCGGACGAAATGATAGTGATGCATGGACTGGCGGTGAGCAGACGCACACAGCTGAAGAATTTGTCTTCGGCGTGGCGTGACGAGTATGCACTCAACTGAACGGACGTGCAAATACATAATGTAGACCTTCACTATGAGAGTGAAACTGTCAGTATGGTAAATTACAACATTTATTGGGGAGATCCACACGGCCATTCCGGTTTCTCTGAGTGCTACTGGAAGGATACTGATTTTCCTTCATGCGAGCCGGAGGTTTACTATAGGAATGCCAGATATAGCGCTAAGCTTGATTTTGCCACGCTCACCGACCATGACCTCAACATCACCGGTGAAGAATGGAAGAGAATAGTCAGTGCCTCCAATGAGGCAAACGAACCTCATGTTTTTGCCACGGTGCCCGGATTCGAGTGGACTTCCGCCAGGTACGGGCACCAGAACATTTACTTTCTGGACAATTCCGGCCCCCTGATAAAATGCAGGCAGGCGGGCAAAGATACCGATCTGATGGACAGAACTGCACTCTGGGCTCCATCCGAGCCGCTGGACTGGATGCCTCCATCGAAACTCTGGCAGCTCCTGGGCGGCCTGAAAGGCAGAGTCATAACAGTTCCGCATCATGTTGGCGTAAGCCAGATGCCATATGACTGGAATTACCACAATCCTGCATTCCAGCCCGTCACTGAAATCACGTCTCTGTGGGGAAATTTCGAATCTCCGGAGACTGACATAGACCACGGAATTTCAGATATCCTGCCTGACAGATACGTCAGGGACGCGCTTAACAGGGGATACCGCCTGGGCTTCATCGGAGGAGGAGACAGCCATGACGGACATCCGGGGGACGCATATTTCGGACCTAGAAAGAAGAGGAACGTAATAGAAGGACTCATTCTCGGGAAGAGCAGCGTAGGGAGGGACATAGCAGAGTTTATTTCGGACCGGACCGCAAACACAAGGGGTCTGACAGCGGTGCTTGCGGAAGATCTCACCAGAGAAGGTGTCTTTGAAGCCATTGCGGAAAGAAGATGCTATGCCACAACAGGTGCGAGAATAGGAATCGAGTTTACAATCGACGGTAAACCGATGGGTTCAGAGTTCATGATTGGAACGGACCAGAACGTGAAAATTGGAGTTGATGTCAGGGGAACATCGGGCATTAAAACAGTGGAGGTTGTCAAGAACAACGGTTTCGCCGGGAAATGGGAATCTGGCTCGAAACTGTTTCACACCGAATTTTCAGACACACCTGGAAGAGGAACAACATGGTATTACCTTAGAGTCCTGCAGAAGGACGGTCACAGAGCATGGTCCTCTCCCATCTGGGTTTCCAGACCGCATTTTCAATGTATGTTCGCAAGAGAGGGAGACAACATAACAGTCAGGAATACAGCTTACTCTGTTGCCGTACCGCATGAAGTGATGGTTTATTCTGGAGAGCCATACACCTGGACAATTCCCACCACAAAAAACGGTGTGCTGCACGAAGGCTACAACCTGCAAGCGACCAGAACGGGTGACTTCGAATTCATATTGAGCATTGTGGCAATGAGTACGCATGAGAAAAAATTATTTTCCGGAAACGTTGAATTCAGGAATTCAAGTCGCTTCAGATTCAGGACATTCAATTTCAGAACTGTGAAGTACGGCTCCGGATAGTAACCGGAATGTGCCCGCCGGCATGCACTGCTCCGGTCAGGACTCCTATGGATGCAAGAAGCGCGTCATGCCTGTAACTGTACGCGGGCTGTGACTGAGTGGGGCCTGTCCCCCGGAACAAGCCTGCA
>DAHXLZ010000284.1 GCA_027365715.1 Methanomassiliicoccales archaeon
ACACTCACTCCTTCGCTCCAGAGTGTTCTCAACGCCTCCCGCACAGGAGCAGAAGTGCTTCCCCAGCAGACGAGAGAAATCTCCGCATCTCTCTGGCCGACAATTTCCGGCAAATCAAGCTCTTCCGCTATTGGGTCAAGCTTTCCCATTCTCTTCCTCATCAGTCTCTGATAAGAGGTGGCCACGTGTGGTTTCACATACATGCCGGAAACTGGAAGGTCAGGTCTCTTGGTTACGGGATAGATTATCTGCTTGCGCTGACACAGATTGCATTTGACGAGCATGCTGGCAAAATCAACAGCGGTGGTGCTGTAATCTATGATCCGAAGCAGGTAAAGGCAGGCCCTGTGCCTGACGGCGTAACTCCCGTCCCTTTACCCCTGACTGAAATTGCACTGAAATATGACAAGAGACCGCTTATGAAGAACACAGTGGGCATTGGAGCGATAGCGGGCATATTGAACATGGACAGGAAGTTGCTCGAAAATGTCATACGTGAGCAATTCGAATCAAAGGGACAGTCAATTGTGGAGGGCAATATCAAGGCTGCCATTGAAGGTTATGAGAAGACAGAAACCGATTTTGTTCCAACACGGAAACTGGAATTTGATTACAATGTGAGCAGGAGATTCGCCCATGCGGATTTCACCCTTGCGGCAGGTGCGGTCAACGCAGGCTGCAGGTTCTATGCAGCCTACCCGATGTCTCCGGCTAGCCAGATATTGCATTACATGACTGCAAACGCAAAGAAGATGGGTATTTCGGTTCTTCTGGCAGAAGATGAAATATCGGCGATTGGAGCGACAATCGGTGCGGCCTTCGCCGGCGCAAGAGCGATGTGCGGTACCAGTGGTGGCGGCTTCGCGCTGATGCAGGAAGCATTCGGAATGGCGGCCATGAACGAAACGCCGATCGTCGTAGTGGATGTTATGAGGGCTGGACCTTCCACCGGTCTTCCCACCAAGACCGCACAGGGGGACCTGAATATGATGCTTGGAATCTCACAGGATGACTTTCCGAGAATAATCCTGGCACCAAGGAACCCGGAGGAGACTTTCAATTACATGGCAAAGGCATTCAACCTGGCCGAAAAGTACCAGGTTCCCGTGATCGTTCTCCTGGATTTCGGCATCGGTGACGGAGGATACGCCACGGTGGAGAATCTTCAGTTTGACAGCGTTATCGACAGAGGGAAGCTGATAACAGAGGTGAAAGGAAGTGATTCCGTCTGGTTCAAAAGGTATGAATTGACGGCGGACAACGTTTCACCACGCGTCCTTCCGGGAACACCGAACGGCATGTTCGTCGCAAAGACCGATGAACACGACGAGTACGGACACGATCTCAGCGATGTCGAGTCCGGTCTTGCCCATGCGGTGCTGTTGAGAGACAGAATGATGAGGAAGAGAATGGGAAAACTCGACCCGATAGCGGAAGAGCTTGATTTGCCGGAAATTGTCGGTCAGAGAGATGCGGAGATTTCTCTCGTCTGCTGGGGAAGCACTTCTGCTCCTGTGCGGGAGGCGTTGAGAACACTCTGGAGCGAAGGAGTGAGTGTAAATTCAATAGAATTTGCAGATATCTTTCCTTTGCGCTGGAGAGAAGTCGCGGCCATTCTGGCAGGTGCAAAACATTTAGTTGATGTTGAATTGAATTATACAGGACAGATGGCTGGTTTGATTGCAAGAGAGACCGGAATCATTATCGGGGACAGGTTACTCTCATACTCTGGAGAACCTCTTGAGCCTGTAGAAATCGTAAATAAAGTGAAGAGCATTGCCGGAGGTCGGGTGAGCTGAATGATAAGTGCCGAATTATTGAACATCAAATCATATGAGAGCGACATAAGGCCGGACTGGTGCCCGGGATGCGGAGATTTCGGCGCCCTTTCTGCTGTGAAGAATGCGCTGGTCGGACTGGGCATAGAGCCCCATAAAGTACTGATATCTTCCGGCATCGGATGCTCATCTAATTTTCCGGGATACATCAGAGCATATGGTCACCACGGATTGCATGGCAGACCGGTGCCGGTTGCTGTTGGTGCGAAGCTGGCGAATCCATCATTAACCGTGCTGGCAATTGCCGGAGACGGCGATGAGTATGGAATAGGCTTCAACCACGTCATTCACACGGCAAGGCGTAATCATGAAATCAAACTGCTCGTCCTGAATAACGAAATATACGGACTGACCACCGGACAGCTTTCTCCGACTTCGAGATTTGGGCAGAGAACAAAGACTACTCCTGCAGGAAGCAACATATATCCTCTGAATCCAATCTCCTCGCTGCTGGGCGTAGGGGCAACATTCGTAGCGCGTGGTTTTTCGGGTCAGGTCAGGCAACTCACCGAGATAATACAGGCTGCAATTAAGCACAGGGGATTTTCACTTGTGGACATACTGAGCCCTTGTGTGACATGGCATGACATATATGACGACATCAGGTCCAGGATGTATGACCTTAGTTCGGTAAAGCATGACTCCTCGAACTTCATTGCGGCGATGACCATGGCTCACGAGACTGAAAAGATACCGCTGGGCATCTTCTATCAGAGGGAAGATATGCCTTCGTTTGATGAGCTTAACCGTGAAACCGTCGGAGACACAACACCTGTTGGTGGAGTTAGACATTTCACTTCAAAGGAGAAGGACACTGCCCTTTCGATATTCGAATAGAGGCTGTCTGTGCCAACATTTTTAACTGTGTATCTATGCACATTCAGACGGAGTTTTGAACACAGAAATGAGCAGTAAAATCGGTTTTGATGCAGCCTTACTCGACTTTGACATGACACTGGTAAACATGTCCGATCTGGTTGACTGGAATGGAGCAGGGAAGAGCGTGAGGAATAAACTGCTGATAAACGGCTTCGAAATATCTGAATTATCTCATCTTCCAGTGAGTCTGCTGCGTGAAGCTGCGTCTCACGACCGCTTTGAGCCGGAGACCAGGAGGGAGAGGTGGATGGCCGCTTCAGATGAACTCTGCGAGTACGAATTCAGAGGGGCTGAATATACAACACCGAAGAAGGGGTGTGTGGAGCTGTTGTCATACCTGCATTCCCATGACATATCTGCTGCAATAACTAGTTCTAACTGTTCCAGGGCGATAAACTACTGCGTCGAAAGACTCTTTCCGGAGGGAACGGTCGCCCTGACTGTTTCAAGAGATGATGTGCTCTGGGAAATGAAACCGCACATCAGGTCAGTTCAAATTGCACTGGATGGTCTGAATGTGAAGCCGGGGAGAGCGTTCGGTCTGGGGGACAGTGTTGCTGATATGGAAGCATTCCGAAGTGCCGGCGTAACAGCATACGGCATAACTGGAGGAATGTCATCGAGAAATGAACTTCTCAACGCCGGTGCAAGAAGGGTATTCGGCAGTCTGAATGAACTAATCCCCGAATTGTCTCACTCGACGAGATAAATTTCCTCTTCATCTGCATCATATCTCAGCAGCCCGGCATATCTCGCCCAGTTAAGCAGCGTATTAAGCAGATTGTCCGGATGAAGTGAACTCATTGTCTTGGAGAGGTAGTCGACAACGCTCTGCCTCTTCATTCTATGATCTTCAGATTCACGCAACCTGCCGAGAAGCTTTGAAATGCTTTCGATCTTCAGCATCTGATCCCTGAGCAAATCCTTCCTCAGCTGAATGTCGGCTCTGAGGAATTTCGTGCCCACATCTGTCAGTTTTACATTCCCTTCGGGCGTCGAAATGAAGCCCAGAAGCTCTGCCGACTCTATAGCAGGATATATCTCATCTATCTCGAGGTCAAAATCATCAGCGAGAACAGAAGCGTCAACGCTGCCTGAAAAATCATTTATTGCTTCAAGGAGTCCTATAATTTCACTGACTCCCGCATGCGGATTCGGCAACGTCACTTTACCTCTTTGCCTTTCATCCAATAATTTGTCTGTTTCTTAATGCTTTCGGATGGAATCCGAAAATGTTCGAAAAAAGTATTTCACAGGTAAAGCAATCATCCGGAAATCTGACTTAAACTTTTCACGACTTGATGTGTGCAGCCTGACTGCCATTCCATCATACGGGAAAATTAAAATTATCCGATCACATCAGGGGAACTGTGAAAGGAAGTTTCCCGGGCGCGACACTGAGCGTAAGGGAAAGAATAGCACTGCACATTTACAACACGCTCGTGAAGCTTGGCGGCAGATCTGACAACCGGCTCCTTACGCAGGCAGGCATTGCCGACTCGCTGCTGATTACAAGAGCGCATGCTGCGATGGAGCTTGAACGCGGCATAAGGAAAGGTGTTTTCACTTCAGATTTCGCGAGGCCCATGGGAGCTGAAAGAGAGCTGAAGATATACACGCTGACGGCCGGAGGATATGACATTGCAAAGACCATCCTGGAAATGGCAGAGAAGGAAAGGATCGTCGAAGTGGCTCTGATCAATCCTGGTGCGTTGCCTGTTTCGCAGGTACTCGGGAGTCTGGACTCTGAAACAGTCATCAGACTCGGCGCACTGCGCCTTGCCGGCCATCCGCTGAAGGCCGCTGCGATTGGAATCAGGAAGCGCATCCCGTTGACATTGTTTGAGGACGGGATGGTATCCATTTCAGGCAATGCTGCCGGTGAAATAGACCGGCTCCTTACTGATGAAGAGACGGTGAAACTGTCATACAGCATGCTGGCAGACTACTCCCTCAGATGCGGAGACTATGCCGGCAGAATGAAATACCTTGCATTGTGCGGAAGATACAGAGAGGCCGACAGAACTGCCACCACACATTGTTCTGAAATAGAATTTGATTCAGACGGGCTGCTCACTGACCTGCTCTGCGAAACAGAAAACTACTTTGAATTTGGCCCGGACTTCCATTTCCTGCTTGCAAAGCTCTGCATCAGGGATGGCAGGGCAGACACTGCAGTAAAGATGTCGCGCAGGGCCGGAGGAGGAACAAAAGGACTGCTTGTTCTGGCAGAAAGCACAGCGCTGGCAGAGAACGCGGAAGAATCGGTGGACGCCTTAAACAGCCTGAAGAATTCAGGATTGACCGGCGGCGACCTCTCTGCACTTCACAGGATCAGGAGCAGACTGTCGCTGATTGCAGGGGATCTTGAGAAGGCTGTGGAAGAAATATCGATGGCGCTGAGCACATCGACGCGCTCCTGCGAACAGTCTGAAACAAGGCTCAATTATGAACTTCTGGCAAAGATTGAGAGGATGAGAGGTAACTATTCAGAAGCATCGAGGGCAGAATCAAAATTGAGAAGCCTGCTGGAGTTTGGAACACGCTAGACAACCGGCAATTTCTGAAGACTCGACACATCACTAACGTAGAGATCCCTGATATCTTTGAATCCATACTTTATCATGACCAGTCTTTC
>DAHXLZ010000288.1 GCA_027365715.1 Methanomassiliicoccales archaeon
GTGGAGGAGTCAGCTGATATCATGGACTCGCTGCTTAGAATAGGCAAACCAGTCAATGCACTTGATGTCCTTATTGCGGGAACAGCGGTGGCCAATGGAGCCGAAAAGCTCGTGTCAGGAGATGGGGACTTTAGAACCATAGCCACTGTTACGGATCTGAATATTGAAATTATCAAATGAGCAGAAAACAAAGAACGGGCATTTACTTGATGTTTCGAGCAGCTACCATTGGATGAGAAGAAGCAGACCCGTCTGCACACCGCGAGACATAGTTGAAAAACGCTTCAAGCCTCTATCTGAACGCCGGGTATGCAGATGCGAGGAAATCCACCGAAATCGGCCCCCGACTACAATGGGCTTTGACCCAGGCGCAGTGTGCCACGCCAGGAAGTTGCAGCTCACAAAGAAATGACGGTACATTGCTGAAAGACTCGATGATATCAACAACGCACTTTCAGGCAGATAGTCTCAGACTCTGTGAAATCATTCGGAAGTGGTCAGCAAAGTGATGGCCGATCTCAGAGATCGCATGAAGTCTGGACCTTCACATGCTTCTTGGCCGAATTGTAAAGGCGTCTATGGTCTGTAACCAGGAGAAGATTTCTGGTTATGGCGATGGAAAAATAGGCCGTATCGCAATAACTGAGCTTTTCTTCACGCGCGATCCTGAACGTGGAGAGATGGTAGATTTCCGAGCCTGTCATTGTGTGCGCGTTTGAAGGGGGCTGACTTGAGCCCTGCAATCCCTGCCATCGTTCTCAGAAATTCTTTCCTTTAGGACCTTGGGATTATGATTGACAGTGTGATAGGTTCTCCAAGTCTCAAGCCCTTTTCCTCAATGATGCGGTTTGGTATAATCACAGCGAGCGAGTCTCCAATCCGTCTTAGTTTCGTCGACTAAATAGCTCCTGCTGAACCATTACTGCTTCCCCTCATCCCCTTCGGGTCGGTGCTGGCAGTAATGAAACATTACAGTTTGCGCGCAAGGGCCGCTTTTGCCGGGTAGAATTATGAATTGGAATATAAGGATGCTACTTCGCTGAAAATCGCAATCTGAGACTTTTTTCCGGCATTCCCTGACAGGGCACAAAGTCAACTGACGGAGCCACAGTGGATTCAACTGCAGGACCCCCACTGGCCAATGGAACAGAAAAATCTCCTTCGAAAGAAATTGATTTCAGGACTATCGAAGCAATCTTTGACTTGACTCCAGAAACGGCCATGAAAACCAGGGGCGAAGACTGAAAATGCAGACGCTGATTCGTGCGAGCAAGAAACCGGAAAGGGGGTCACGCTCTCCGTGTGGATCGGTGCAATAGTCGTCCTTAACGTGATAGCAGAAGTGGGCTTGGGTCTGTACGCAACAAAGCCTTCGACGATGCCAGCGAATACAACCTTAAGCACAACAACTATTCCCAGACACCGATCCTGCAGGGGATGGGGAAATTCAAACTGACGATTCTCGAATTCCTTACCACAAATGACAATATTCAAAAGGTCCGGGCAGTGGACAAGAGCATCCATGAACTTGACAGGGTTGTTACCATCAGCATGCTCATCGAACGTGTACTTGAGCATGATTGTCTATTTTCAGGTAGTGTCGTTTACAAACCGTTCTGGCAACAACCATATCTATATTTTAAATACAGGATAAAACTACGTAAAGCAATCTGGCAATTGAGTCAGACACAGGCATTTTTCACACAATCCGGCAAAGATTCGACCCTGAACACGCAATGCTTCAGAGTTCACAGAATGTGTTTACTCGCCCGACACTCACCCGCTGAACTCGTAGAAATCCTTTAATCTGAAGTGGATCGCCTCGGAGGCGGGCAGGTCATACGGAGCCTCTGGCAAATTGGGGAGCTTCTTACCCTCCATTTTAAGAACACAATTGTTCACCGCTGACTCTCTGAACTGCCGATCCGGATTGACCAACACTCTATAATCTTCATCAAAGACCCATAGATTCCTATCGAACAGAGTGTGATGATTACTGCAAAGCAAAACGCCATTCCTGATATCTTTAGATGTTCCACCTTCGCTTACAGGAATAATGTGGGCTGCCTCTAAAGCAAAAGATTGCCCCTGATAGCTATAGCCCAACTCACACAGGCTACACTTTTCTTTATAAACACGGTGAACAGCTGTCTGGAACGCACGCTCTCTTATTGCCCGCATAGCTGGAGCAAGCTTATTTGGATTCTTCTCGAAAGGTTCGAAGGGGGCTATACTGTCGCTTGACATGGGTGAATCTTCGGGGTCGATTGCCTCCCCGCGAATTATGAAATGTGTCCCGTCGAAATCCTCCACGTATGCCAGGCCCATGACCTGGTACGATCTCTGTAAACCTGGAATCTCCCGCTGGATAAAGACACCTATTGGAATTTTGTCATCCTTGCAGCTGATGAGAGATTGATTTGTGCTTAGTGAAAGATCTGTTATGCCCCGTTTGGCTTCTGGCATGTATTTGTAAGTCCATGAACCGTCGGGAAGATACGTGAAATCCTTATCAGGATATATCCCTCTCGAGGTATGGCGAATCCAAAGAGCATATGGGGAGTCTGTTGGCTTGTAAATGCCTTTTTGAGTCTTGAACCCCGGTACGATGCCCTGAAGGGTTGTGCTCAATTCGATTTAACCCATCAACTCCCTTATACTCTTCAGGGCAACCTGGCAACGTTGGCTATCAACCTTCAGAACAGGGTCAGCCATTGATGGTGAGAATGCGATGGAATTTTAAAAAGCTGTCCCCTAACCCCGTTCCACAGAACTCCCGCCAACCAATGAACAAGGCCTGTGTTACTGTATCGTCTGCCTATCCGGGCATGTGATGATGCATAACTCTGGCACATTCGCAATTTTGACTTGGATGACAGACAACGAATGTCTGCAGCAGATGGCTGCATGGTGGAATCAGACTTGCATGTGTTTGCATGAGCCGAATTGAGAGATCGGGCGCTTTTCCGCCATTGTGCCTTCGATATCAGGAACCTGTTGACCTGTGCTGCGGGTCTGCATAGTAATTCAGCTGGTCTCTCACGATGTCTGCCAGAGTGTGCACCGTCTTGAAGCCGAGTGATTTTGCCTTTGCCGAATCGCCGAGCAATATGGGAACATCGGTTGGTCTGAACCTGGAGGGATCGAACTCTACCTTGACTGTGCCGCGGTTGGTTTTCAGGTCAAGGCCACCATCAGGAAGGTCTTCGGCGAGCTGATGACGCTGGAATATTCGCATTCCTACGGCATGAAAAATGTCGTTTCCAGGGGCTTCAATCACGAGGGAGCGAGGCGCGGCTCCTATTTTGTCACATCCACTATAGCCAGACAGGTTTCCACCATGATTTTCAACAATAATTTTGATTTCAAGATAGGAAATATGTCTGCCTTCAGGGACTGGACCCATGTGGATGACATGGTCAACGGCTACAGGCTTCTGGCTGGTTCGGGCGAGTCAGGAGAGGTGTATAATCTCAGTTCTGAAAGGACGAACTCGGTACTCGGTTACCTGCTCACCTGCATCGGAGCAGCCGGGTTCAGAGTGGAATCCCTGAGCACATGGAAAAACGGCAAGGCGGTCAGGAGCCCCTCTGAAATGACGGATATAAGCATGTT
>DAHXLZ010000292.1 GCA_027365715.1 Methanomassiliicoccales archaeon
GTCCCGAATGTCAGGCGTGACCATCAGGCACAAATAGTAATAATGTACTATAGTACTTATGGCCGAAACTCTTAAGGTCGATTTGGACAGTCAGCTGGTGAAGAAATTCAGGAAGAAGGCCATGGAGACTTACGGATACAAGAAAGGTTCGATGAAGAAGGCGATGGAGGATCTGCTGAGGCAGTATACCAGGGAGGGGAAGCCGGACTGGGGTAAGATGATTGGTGTTCTGGATCACTTAAAGGAGGATTCCGTCGAACTCCAACACACGCTGTGGAAAAAGATAAAATGATACTCCTGGATTCGAATATATTCATTGAGATGTTCTTGAGGCAGCCTAAAGCAGCTCAATGCAGGGACCTCATGGACAGGATATCTGAAGGCGCTCTGGAGGCTGTGGTAACGAGATTTTCCGTACATGCAATAGAGGCCATACTTGGCAAAGCGGAATTCGCATCTATGTTCCTGCGGAACCTGGAGACAAGCACAGGGCTTGTGGTTTATGATACTGGAAATGATGATGAGATCGCAGCAACTATTGTTCAGCAGAGAACAAAACTTGATTTCGACGACGCTTTACAGTACTTTGTAGCAAAAAAGCTGGCGGTGGACTGTATCGTTTCCTTCGACAGGCACTTTGATGGTCTGGATATTGAACGGACGGAACCGGGTATGCTGACAGGTGAAGGGAGATAGTCACCACCAGATTCGTCGTAAGGGCGGCTCTCGGCATAACACTTTCAATGAATGGTGTCTGCATCTCCCTGCTGTGACACCGGATTTGTCATTGCACTATAGTGTGATGCCACGAGGTGTTGGTTGCATCGTTATGAGATGATGGAAATAGTCAAATTTTCCTTAATTCGCTAATTTTTGAATTGATATCACTTCACATATTCTGCAATTTTTTGGGGCTGATTTAATGGAGAATAAAGGGCCGACTCACCCCGGTCTGGTAAATGTCCTTTTTCCCGCTTCGGTATCGCAGGCTGATGGCATGGAACGCTCTTCTCAACTATTCATAGAACAGACGCAACCCTGTCAGCAGGGTGGTGGAATCAAAGGTTCATGTCTCCAGCCCCCAATGAGACCTGGGAGATGGGCATCAGACACGTCTGGATTGCAGGTGATGCAGGGAACGCATTCTTACTGACAATCATGGATTGTCTCACAAGATAGGTAGTGGCACACTACCCCGGACATCACTGCAATGGCGGTGAAGTCAGGGAAACGCTTTTGAGCACATTCCACAAGAGAAGAACAGGGGAGACAGGTGCCGTCCGCTCAAGGAATGACAACGGCACACATCTGATATGCAGGTGAGTTGAGAGGATGCTGGCATTCTCGCATTGTTATTGAATGCCCTGACGCTTTATGTCCGCCGAAGTTGTAAGAGAAAGAGGCTTATACGGCCAGCCGTATATACGGGAATATGCCGAAAGCGAAAATGACGGTTTCGGTGGACAGGACCGTCCTGGAAAGTGCCAAACTGGCACTGCTGAGGAAGCA
>DAHXLZ010000301.1 GCA_027365715.1 Methanomassiliicoccales archaeon
AGACGAGACAGAGCGTCCTGTCCACGATTACGTCGAGCGTCGTCATTGTCCTGCAGACCCGCTCCCTGTTCAGCACGCAGTGTGATCGGGTGAAGAACGTTATAGCAGCATCGATGAAATGGTCGTGTGCACCGGAAATAGTAGAAAATCGGATAATTCCATACGATCCGGGTACAGTCTTTACGATCGCCTTCGGAGATACTGGAGTCGTGCGAAAGACTTATTAGGTGGTCGATTATGGGCTGAAGAAGCAAGAGGAAATTTACATGGCAAAAATCTCCGTGTATGGTTTACTTCACCCTGAATAAACCGAATGCAGTATTGTTTTCTGAACGCGTGCGCAATTTTAATTCCGGAGGTGTATCCACTGCTTGGTGATTACCGGCTCCGGATTGCTATTCCCGGCAGGGGAAGGCTGAGAGAGGGTACGGAAAAACTCCTTTCCATGGCAGGAATTGATCTTCCGCCACCAGGCGACAGAATGCTCGTTATCGGAGATGAGCGGTCGGGCTACCAGCTGCAATCTGTCCGGGCGAAGGATATAATCGGCCTTGTCAGATCCGGTTCTGCAGATGTTGGTATAACTGGCAGAGATCTCGTGATGGAATACGGTGACGAAACCGTGAGTGAGCTTATGCAACTTGATTTTGGAAAATGCTCTCTCTGCATCGCTGTACCGGAAAACTCTCCCGCAACGAACGCATCTCAGCTTGCCGACGGCACACGGGTTGCGACAATGTTCCCCAACATTACGGAACGATTT
The DNA here is from genome assembly GCA_027365715.1 of Methanomassiliicoccales archaeon. Next base: position 764 of record DAHXLZ010000301.1, read on the forward strand.
TTTGAAAGCATCGGAAAGAGGGTGCAGCTGGTAACTGTCTCAGGCACCACTGAAGCAGCTCCGATGATCGGCATCGCAGATGCAATATCAGACATAGTGGACACTGGAACAACACTTCGCAATAATGGTCTTCGGTCGCTGTGCGCGGTGGCTGAATCCACTGCTGTCATAATAACCGGAACGAAGGCAATTGAAACGAGGATGGAGGAAATCGACGAATTCCTCTGCCTGATCAGAAGTGTTCAGGATGCCAAATCGAAGAGATACCTGATGGTAAATGTGCCCTCAGGTTCCGAGAGCGATGTCCGCAGACTTCTGAAGGGAATTGAAGGGCCGACATCCATGCGTATATCAGGAAGGGATGACTTCTTCGCGCTGCATGCCGTCGTCGATTCTGGTGAAATAAACAGACTCATACCGGGTCTGAAGGCGATGGGGTGCACCGGGATACTCGTTTCCAGGATAGAGAGGCTGGTTCCATGAGCGGCAACCGCCTGGAGTGCAGAAGCGCGGAGGAATGCGTCGCCGCTGCGTCACAATTGAGGGAAGCGCAGCGACCGGGAGCAGACATCGATGCAATCATTGAGCGCATTTTTGAAAGAGTCAGGAACGAAGGAGATCGCTCCCTGTTCGACCTCACTGAAGAGTTTGACGGCGTGAAGCTGAAAAAGCTGAGGCTTGATACCGAAGAGATGAAGGCTCTGGCCTCGGACGTTGATGGCGAGGTGCTCGAAGCGCTGAAGATGGCATCGTCGAATATCAGGCAATTTCACTTGGGCGGACATCCTGCAGGGGTTGTACTGCAATTTGACGGTTCGCGGATAGAAAGGAAATACGTGCCTCTAGGGCGTGTCGGCATTTACGTGCCAGGGGGAAAATATGCATATTCATCGACTGTGCTCATGGCGGCGATTCCAGCCAGGATCGCAGGCGTCACAGACATGGTGCTGTTTACGCCACCTGATAAGGACGGAAAGCGGTTGCGCTATGTTGCCGCAGCCTGTCTGCTGTCCGGTATCAGCAGCATAGTTACCGTGGGTGGAGCGCAGGCCATTGCTGCTATGGCGTACGGCACAGAAAGTATACGTAAAGTGGACATGATAGTTGGTCCAGGAAACTCATATGTTGCAAAAGCCAAAGCTGCCGTGTCCTCTTTGGGACTGACGGGCATTGATTCCATTGCGGGACCCACTGAGATACTTGCTCTTGCCGACAGATCAGCCGGCGGTGATGAGGATGTTGTGGCATACGAACTTCTTGCTCAGATGGAACACGGTTCAGGCGCATCTGCGGTTCTGTGCAGCGACAGCGCAGAGCTGATAGATGGCGTCATTGGACGAATGCATGATATTGTGGATTTAGCCCGAAGATCTGTTTTGACCGGCTGTCTTCAAAATTTCACCTCTGTGCTCGTCTCATCTCCTGAACTGATGGAGGCGTTTGCGGAGGAATACGCGCCGGAGCATCTCTTTGCTGTCGGTGATGAGGCAGAAAGGATTGCAGAGGGAGTCAGAAATTCCGGATCTGTCTTCATAGGCAGGTGCTCTTCTGTTGCGTTCGGTGATTACATTTCTGGAACAAATCATATATTGCCGACTATGGGAACTGCGCGCTTCTCCTCGCCTCTTCAGGTCACGAATTTCATGAAGGTCGTGGAGCGGCAGAGGCTGAGCAGAATCACCGCTGAGAAGCTCTCTGCGCCCGGTTCAAAACTTGCGGAATCGGAGGGATTGTTCAAACACGCCGCATGCATGAAGTTGAGAGGCAGAATGCCCGGCACAGAAGTGGGGAGTGATGAATAGTGGGTGATTCAGCGAGGCCGGAATCGTTTGCCAGATCGGAAGTCTTATCAGCTGATGAATACCTATACTACTATCCTCGTGGAAACGCTACTGTCAAGATGAACGACAACACGAGTCCGTACGGGCCATCATCCCGTGTCAGAAAGCTTCTTGAGGGAAGGGCATCGTCGATTATTGGCGGACTGCAGGAATGCACCTATTACCCGGATCAGACTGCGGAAAAGCTGAGGGTGAAGATTGCTTCGCTTAACAGCATGATGCCTGGGCAGGTCATGGTCGGGTGTGGTGCTGACGAGATACTCGATCTCCTGGCAAGGGTATTCATAAATCATGGGGACAGAGCCATTGTGCCTGTACCTGCCTACTGGATGTATAACCGTTTCGCGACGCTCAATGGCGCACGGGTCTCCACTCCGTTTATCGGCAAACCTCCTTCGCTGAAATGTTTTGATCCTGGCGTTGGCAAACTGCTCTTCATTTCCAGTCCCAACAATCCTGCCGGAAACATGTTCAGCACACAGAGCATTGCAACACTCGCATCGACATTCAATGGGATCGTTGTCGTTGACGAAGCGTACGCAGAGTATGCGGGCACATCGGTTGCGCCACTTGTAAATGAATTCAGCAATCTGGTAATTGTAAGGACTTTCTCAAAGATTTATGGACTGCCTAATTTCAGGATCGGATATTCGATCTCATGTGCAGCCACAGCATCACTTATGAGGAAGATCAAGAATCCTTTCAATGTAACGTCGGTGTCGCAGATCGTAGCGCTTGAAGCATTGTCAGATCAGAACTTTGTCGGGGATATCAGGGAAAGAAATGCCGTCGAACGTGAATATGTCAGAAAGGGAATGGAAACACTTGGGCTGACGGTATATCCATCCTCGGCAAATTTCCTGCTCTCTGAATTCGGCAGCAGCCGTGAAACTGTACACAGTGAACTTCAGATAAGAGGAATATTCACGAGGAAGATAGAACAGCCGGGATATAACGGCTGTCTGCGCATAACTGTCAGGAGCAGGAAGGAGAACGAGCTCTTCCTTACATGCCTGAATGAAATCATGGGTGGAAACTCATGAGAATTTCCATAGCTAGTTACGGCGTCGGAAACATGCACAGCATAACAAAAGCTGTTGAACGGACTGGCGTCGCCGCCGTCATAGCAAAAACACCCGCGGAGCTTTTTCCTGCCGACGGCATCATCCTTCCGGGTGTGGGCTCCTTTTCTGCAGGAAGCAGATGGTTTGCAGGGCAGAGGGAGGAGGCGGCAAGACTGATGAGGGAAACGCCGGTTCTTGGCATATGCCTTGGGTGCCAGCTCCTTCTGGAAGACAGCGAAGAGGGCAGCGGCAGGGGACTCGGACTCATTCCGGGAAATGTTAAGAGATTGCACACAAACAAGGTGCCGAACATGGGGTGGGAGAGGGTATCACGCACTGCAGACAGCATCCTGTTCAATGGGATTCCGGAGGACGAGCCGTTTTATTTCGTGCATTCATACATACCGGTACCGTCCGATATTGGGGATAAAGCTGCAACCACCACCATGAAAGATGGTGACGGAAGTGTGACATTTACAAGCGCAATAGCGCGCGGAAACATCTTCGGTGTGCAGTTCCATCCTGAAAAAAGCTCCACTCAGGGATTGAGACTGATAAGCAACTTCGTTGACCACTCGAGGAGGATATGCAGATGCAGATAATCCCTTCCATAGATCTGCGCAGGGGTAAAGTTGTGAAACTGGTCGGTGGTGTCCCAGACTCGGAGGTTTTCCAGAGTTCATCGCCCGTTAGTTTGCTGGAGCACTGGGAATCACAGGGTGCACGCCGAATCCATGTTGTGGACCTTGACAGCGCATTCGGTGAGCCTTCCTCTGAAAACTGGGATGCGCTGGAAGTGCTCCTCTCCTCCGCAACAGCCAAAATTCAGGTGGGTGGCGGGATAAGGAACAGCGAGGCTGTCGTAAAATATCTGGATATGGGAGCGGACGCCGTCATTGTTTCAACCATTATATTCAAAGACAGAGGGATCTTCGAACAGCTTACGGCATCGTTTCCTGACAAAGTGGCAGCATCAATAGACTATGAACGTGACAGGGTGAAGGTTTCCGGATGGAGGGAAGAAGGTTCTTCAGTACCGGAGAAGGTAGCGGCGGAATGTGATGCCCTTCCCCTGCACTCGATCATAATCACCGATATTTCCAGGGAGGGCAGGTTAAAAGGTGTGGACAGCCCGAGAATACGGGCGGTACGCAAAACCGTGCGTCACCCGCTGAGCGTAGCGGGTGGAATTTCCAGTGCCGACGACATCGCTTCGTTGATGGAGTGCGGTGTTGACGGGGCGATTCTGGGCAGGATGCTCTACGACAAGCGTGCATCTCTCTCAGAGCTGATTAAAGAATTTGCAAAAACTGGAAGCAGATATGAATGGAGCTGATTGTTGTTGAAACAGAGAATACACAGGGTAAGAAGGGAAACAAAAGAAACGCAGATTGCGCTTTCGCTGAACGCGGACGGCGCAGGAAAATGTAATTTCGAATCGGACGGTCTGCAGATGGTGGCACACATGATGAACACGCTGTCTCGCTACTCCTCTTTTGATATTGTGGTCAAGGCTAGGGGGGATATGGAGCATCACACAAGCGAGGATGTGGCGATAAGCCTGGGAATTGCACTGAAACAGTGCATCGGCGACTGGCCGGTGAAGAGGATAGGATTCGCAACGGTGCCGATGGATGATGCGCTGGTCCAGGTTGCCGTGGACCTTTCGGGGAGAAGCCACTTCTCAACGGATGAGTTAGCCGAACCGTTCGAGCATTTTCTGTCCAGTTTTGCGGCGAATGCGGCGATAAATCTTCACGTTGTAGTGATGAGGGGAAAGGATGCTCATCATGTTGTGGAGGCGTCTTTCAAGGCACTGGGTATAGCACTCAGGCAGGCGATGGAAAGGGGGACCGAGGAAGTTTCAGCCAAAGGGCCGGTGTCCCTGGAGGTGAGTTGAACAGAATGAAGCGAATCATACCATGCCTCGACATACTCGGCGACGGCGTCGTGAAAGGAGTGCAGTTCAGGGGCCTGAAAAACGCCGGTGACCCGGTAGAGCTCTCGTCCAGATACGAGAAAGAGGGAGCGGATGAGATAGCATGGCTGGATATTGGCGCGACAAACTCCTCAAGGGAGACCATGTTCGACAGACTGAGAGACACCGCTTCTGTTCTCTTCATACCGCTGACGGCCGGAGGAGGCCTCAGGTCCCTAGAGGATGTTTCCAGGGCACTTGGCAGCGGTGCAGACAAGATATCGCTCAACACTGCGGCTGTGAAGAATCCGGATCTCGTGAGGGAAGTAAGTGAGGAATTTGGCAGTCAGTGCGTCGTTGTCTCTGTAGATGCGGCCTGGAACAGCCGGGCGCATAGATACGAGGTATTCACAAATTCAGGTACAGTTGCTTCCGGAATGGATGCAATAGCGTGGTCGCGGAGAGTGCAAGATCTCGGTGCCGGCGAAATATTGCTTACAAGCAGAGATGCGGACGGTACAGGCAGGGGATATGATGAGCGGCTCGTGTCCGCTGTCACCTCCTCCCTGACAATACCGGTAATTGCATCAGGCGGATGTGGCTCGATCGGGGATTTTATCAGTGTTCTCGG
>DAHXLZ010000334.1 GCA_027365715.1 Methanomassiliicoccales archaeon
ACCAGGTCGGGATTGCGTGGAACTGGCCAGGTAATGTCAATAAGACCGCAGACACTGCAGTCATTTATCAGGGATTCCACATGGTTTATCAGGTCTATTATCCGAACGGCACATCAGATACGATCGGCCTGATTGATCTCAGCGCTAATGTGAACAATGGTAACAGCGTTCAGGTCGGTATGCGCTTCTCGGCAGGTGATGTTATTCTTTCCGTGCATGACTGGAATACAAGCGCGGGCGCAAGCAAGACCGTAAACGCTTATGGCGCATCGTATTTTGCAGGCGGTATCCAGAAGGCAGGGCAAGGCGCATTTTTCACAGGGTTAATGACTGAATGGTACCGCGTCGATATGAACGACTTTACGATTTCGCCGGTAACGTATGCAGTGGACGGAGCGCCAACATCCTCCGTCCTTGTGTTTGCCGACGAATGGAATTTCTCAGGCAACACACCTGTCTCGGTATTTCATTACAGCAGTGGATGGGTAAGCGTGAATTCCAATTTGAAACAGTATACATTCATTAGTGTCACGGCGCTGACAAGCAGCAATGAGTTTGTAACATATTGAACCAGGCTCAAATTGCAATCACTGCTCGACCGATGAGGTTTTACATTTTTACATGCTGCAATGAGTACTGCTTTCCAGAAAACAATCTCGGCTGAGCATAGAGTGGTGTATTAATCCGATTGGCCAATCGTCTTGAAATCAGGTTGTGGTGTATCCAGTCAACCTGCCATAATAATTGCCTGGCATTATTTATCATTGTAATTTCAGAATTCAGAATCAACCTGTGTTAAGAACAGGCTTCATTTTAGAAAAATGCAAGGGAGGTTACTGTGCAATTATGGCGCCGACCTACAACCCTTACCGTTCACCGGTGTGTTGTATTTTAATCTTGTGAGTCGATTCTCAGCTTCGGAAATAGGTCTGTTGCAGGTCTGTCGCTGAATATCAACATGAGCAATTCATCTGATAATCCTTTTAATTACAACTGCAAACTCAATCCCCGCAACTGTAAGTTGCAGGACATAAGTAAATGAATACAAAGAAAATGGCAAAGAGACTGAAGGACAGCGGTGTCTCGCCTGTCATCGCAACCATACTGATGGTGGCGATTACAGTCGTGCTCGCAGCAGTCCTTTATGTGATGGTGAGCGGTTTCACCCACTCACCGGGAACAGCGAACAGCGCAGGATTGAGCGAGAGTCAGAATTCTGCGGGCAACTATACCATAAGTATATCTAGTGTATCGGCTTCGAATATACATTTGACGAGTCTCAAGCTTGTCGCGGGAACCTCATCTGCTTTAATAACGACTGCACCAACAGCTACTGGCACCTTCTCAGCGAACCTAGCAGGCTCGGGTTCAATAAAGATATACTTTGAAGTTCTCTCAGGTAACAGTCTTACATATCTCCAACCTGGTGACATTTTCTATGTTGTAGGAACGGCTGGAACAATGTCAGGAACGACCGTGACACTTTATGATGGCGGTTCAACGCTTGGTTCAGTAACGCTCTAAGGTAATATCCACAATTTCAAACCCCTTAATTCTCTTTTATATTTTGAAGAAAAACGTGCGAGTTGTCAGACATCTGTTAAGTTCTGTGTGCCGACACTGACAGCTGTCCACTGCATCGCTCTTTCAGCGCAGTCTCTTTCCAGACCTGCTGAGGGCAGCGAGGACTGCGGGCACGGTGGGCTGGGCACCATGATAAGCGCATGGACTAATGCGGCCGAATTCCAGGGCAGTCCCGGAACTGAGGAAGGAAATGGCGGTTTGGCAGTATTCGCAATTGATGACAGTTTTCCCGGTGGTATCCGGCCCGATTCCCGGGAACGGGCATCAGTATATCTAAAGGTTGAACTGATCGGACCTGGGTTGATGATGATGACGGACGTGCATGAGCTTGTTAACTATGCTCGGATGGTGAGGAGGCGTTTTGCCGAAAAACTCTCGGCACTGCCTGCCGATGTTGTTGAGAAAAATATGGAGGCAAGCTTCTACAGCATGAAGAACGTGCTGCTGCACATGATCGACAACGAGGACTGGATTGTCAATTATGTCATAACAGGACGGCAGGACAGCTACGTAAGGAGGAAGTGGGAAAGTTACGCAAATATGGGTGAAGTGACAGAACACATGCAAAGCGTCGAATCGGGAACGGACGCGTTTTTTCAGTCGATCGACGATGCGGCATTGTCACGCGTCGTTGTATTGAAAACCTCTGCCGGAAAAGAGTTCAGGCTGAGTGTGGAAGAGTGCCTGTTGCAGTCCTTCACCGAGCAGCTCTATCACATGGGTGAACTCATTGCGCTTCTCTGGCAGCATGACATTGAGCCGCCTCCGATGCAATGGTTTTACAATAACCCTCGTGCTCATGAATGATTTGCGGACTGGAACAACGCAGGCAGGTGTCGACTGCCCCCTCCCGGCTTCATCCTTAATTCTTTCGCACATTTCGCACTGATTTAAGGTAATCCATTACTTCAGCCGCATTCCTGTCAGGCGGGAAAACTGGATAGAATACCTTCTCTATGCGGCCGGCATATGCCACAATTGTCAGTCTTTTGATCAGCCTGCGGTTCTGCAGCGGGAATGTATATTTCTTTCCTTCGTAGACAACTTCCGGAAATTTCAGTCTGGCAACAAAAGTGGGGAGTCTCAGCGAATCTGCCAGCTCAAACTTTGAATCGTTCAGCAGTTCGTATGGCAGATTTTCGCGTCTGGAAAACTCCATCTGTTCCTCCAGGCCTCTTTCCGGTCCCTGTCCCTGACCGCTTACCCCGAAAACCTGGTACCGCAGTTTTCTGAAACCCTCGTAGGCGTCCCGGAAAGCGCAATTCTGGATCGTGCATCCCCTTGCTCCCGGTATTTCGCTCCACTCGCCGGGTATCGGTATTCCCGGCGCAACTGTTGCGGGGTAAAAGAAAAAAATAGAAAGCTTCTTTGCGGCTTTTCCCACATTAACCAGTCTGCCGGACGTGGAGCGCAGCTCTATTTCGGGGACAGCCATGCCTGGAAGGTGTTTAGCCGCTCCGTCGTCTTCGGGAGCCGGCAAACTACGCGGAAGGCTGTGCAGACTGGTATCTGTGGGGATGGGTTCTGCCATCGCGATACTAAAGGACCGGCTGCAATATTAATAGATCCTTTCGCGCTGACTGAATATTCCGTCGGATTAGGTTGCATGATTTAAATCCTGTCTGGCGTCCGGTTTCATTCGGCCAGGTTAGTGTCGCCCGTCCTGATATGCAACCAGGCGGGGACAGTATTGTTTTAAGGGACAATGCGTTATCATAGAAAGGGAGATCGAGCGATATGGCTGTTGATTTCAGGATAAAAAGTGCGCCGGGCTACACCGTTGCCTGCATAACTACTGAGGCTGCCTACAGCGACAGGGCAATAAGAACGTCATTTGAAAAGGTCG
>DAHXLZ010000341.1 GCA_027365715.1 Methanomassiliicoccales archaeon
GGTCCAGCAGTGACGATGCCCTCATACTTCCCCTTTCCGACACCGGGGCGGTGTTCTTCACATAGATGGCATGAGCTGTTCTGATATTGCAGAGAAGTTCGGCACACCGGTTTTTGTCACTTCTGAACGCCGTATACGTGAAAATTACAGACGGATTCACGGTGCTTTTGCATCAAAGCGGAAGAAATTCAGGCTCCACTATGCACTGAAGGCAAACAACAATCTCTCCATAATACGCATCCTCCGGAGCGAGGGTGCAGGTGCAGACTGTTCCGGCCCTGCGGAAATATTCCTTGCGAAGCTCTCCGGATTCAGTTCCGGGGAGATACTCTACAGTGGAAATTTTAACTCTGAGAGGGAACTCGAATATGCGTTGAAGTCAGGATGCATCATCAACCTCGACGACGCGCCTCTTCTGGACAGACTGATTGCGTATGGCGATCCGTCGATAATATCATTCAGAATAAACCCCGGTGTCGGAAAGGGGAAGTATGAGGGCATCGTCACTGCTGGACCCGATGCCAAGTTCGGCATGAGGGAGCAGGAGGCCGTATCGGCATACAGGCATGCCAAAAAGGCAGGCATCAGGCGTTTTGGTATGCACATGATGACCGGCTCAAACGTGCTGGATGCGGAATACTTCCCGGTGGTTTCGGAGAAGCTTATGAGTATAGCCTCACGTATTTCATCCGAGCTGGGAATAGAGTTCGAATTCATCGATATAGGGGGCGGCTTCGGCGTCCCGTATCAGCCCGGCGAGGAACAGCTGCCGATTGAGGAAATCGCGGCATCTGTTGTCAGCGTTTTTGAGGAAGGGCTGAACAGCAGCAATATGGGCGATCCCACCCTTGTAGTTGAGCCGGGAAGATATCTCGTCTGCGACTCAACGGTGCTCCTCTCGACTGTAACGCATGTCAAGAGATCATACAAGACATTCATCGGGTGCGATGCGGGCATGAACACGCTTCTGCGCCCCGCTCTTTATGGTGCATATCACGAGGCACTGCTGGCGAACAGACTCGGCCTGAAGAAGAGCATTGTTGCCAACATCACCGGGCAGATATGCGAGAACAGCGACATGATGGCAAAGGACAGGAACATGCCAGAGGCATCTACCGGAGATTTGCTGGCTTTCCTCAATGCTGGTGCGTACGGCTTCTCTATGTCGAGCAGATACAACACGAGGCCCATGGCTGCCGAGGTGCTGGTATCAGACGGAAAAGCGGAAATAATCAGGGAGAGAGAGGAATTCACGGATTTGATTCTGCGGCAGAGGATACCGCCCCGTTTACTTTGAGGGACCAATATGAAGAAGTCGAGAAGACTGCTGTCAATACCGCCTTACATCTTTGCTGATCTCGAGAGGCTGGAAGCCGAGAGAAGGAAAAGGGGGGAAGAGGTTATCTCCATGGGCATAGGCGATCCGGACCTGAGCCCTCCGGCAAGCGTCAGTGAAGCCCTTGTTTCATCGCTGAAGGAGGATGGAACGCACAGATATTCCACGAGCGCCGGCGAGCAGTACCTCAGAGAGGCCATAGCTGAGTGGTATCACGGCAGATTCGGCGTATCGGCAGACCCGGAAACGGAGGTCTGCGTGCTGATTGGTTCAAAAGAAGGGCTGGCCAATCTTGCAAGGGCCATTGTCGATCCAGGAGATCATGTCCTCTGCCCGGACCCGGGATATCCAGTCTACGCCCAGGGCGGCGCCCTGCTTTCAGACGCTGTGCCTGAATTTTACCGCATGGATGAAAAATTTCTGCCCGTGCTCCCGTTCGAACATAACTGCCCTCTGATATACGTCAATCATCCCAACAATCCAACGGCGTCCTTTGCAACGCTTGCGGACATAGGCAGGATTTCAGACTCGGCCAGGGAATCAGGCGCAGTCCTGTGTTATGACAATGCCTATTCTGAACTCTATTTCGGTGAAGACGCCCCGCCTTCAGTTCTGCAGTCCTCACATTCGAAGGAGGGCCTTGTTGAAATGCATTCGCTGAGCAAGACCTTCAACATGACTGGTTTCAGGGCAGGCTTCGCTGTTGGAGACAGCACCATTATTTCTTCCCTGAAGAAGATCAAATCTCAGACGGATTCCGGTGTTCCCAGGTTCATTCAGAGGGCCGGGACAGTCGCTCTCTCCATGTACTCGGGTGTGAACCGCCCCCTGGAGGTGGTGACTTCTGTCAGGGAATTCAGACGCAGAATGGATGCACTGGTCCGTGGATTGAATGCAGCAGGTTTTCACGCAACAATGCCTGCAGGGACGTTCTATCTCTGGCTCATGGTTAAAGGTTCCGGGACTGAAATGGTCAGAGATATGCTGAATGCGGGTGTAGTCGCGGTGCCAGGAGTTGCCTTTGGCCCTGCCGGTGAAAATTATATACGCTTTTCAGTAACCACGGAATTTGACAGCATTTTAAGGGCGGTAGAAGTCATTGGTAAAATGCCCGGACTTGATAAGTATCTTCCGTGAATGGTTTTTCGAGCTTTGATCAGGCAGAACTCTGCAGTTCCGGAATGTATTCGGCGCGGACTTGCAGATGACTGTCGGCTGCTTTCATTCCCTGTCATTCCAGGACACGGTAACCACTGCTGTGGATCCGTGCCGGAACGGCAGACATTGAAGCTCATGTCAGTGCACTGGTACTGCACTATGAAACAGTCAGATGATGCCGGCGCCATTCTTTCCGGGTTGGCATGGATCAGTTCAGTTATCCTACCGAATCCATAAATGCTAATCGCTTCTTTAGCAAATAAGTGTCGATTTAGCACAGTGAATTCAAGACAAAAATACGAACATTTTTCTCTCTCTTCCAGTTAAGCACAAATGAGTTTAAATGCCGGTTATACATCCAACTAATTGATCGTAAAAAGAATGATACCCGGACCAAAAGGGCAGATCGTGATTCCAAAGGAAATCCGAGAAAAACCGGGCATTAAAGAATATTCTGATGTTCTCGTTGATGTCAAAGAGGATATGGTTGTAATAAGCAGAGTGAGGCACCAATCTGTAAGCTACACAGATTTCTATGTCTCCACATATGCAAAAAAACTCAATCAGAAGGTTGATCTCAGGAAAGTGATGGACGGGGAATATGAAAGGAACATACTACATTGACTCCAATGTTTTCCTTTATCCTGTCTTGTATCAGGGTTTGCCGGAAGTGGAATTTTCGAAGAAAATACTTTCCGCCATTGAATGCAAAGAAATAAAGGCATACACTTCAACATTGACATGGGACGAGGTGTCTTTTGTCACCGAAAAATTACTTGGGAAAACAGACGCCATAGCTGTGGGAAAGAAGTTCATAAATTTTCCATTCCTCAGGCTTATCCCGGCGGATGATGAGATAATCAGAATGAGCCAGTTGTTCAGGGAGAAGTATAACCTGAAACCAGGAGATTCTATTCATCTGTCATCTGCCATTAAACGACAGATCAAAAGGATAGTTACAGATGACGGTGATTTTGACGATATTAAAGAGATCGAGCGAATACAGATAAGCGAATTATCTTAACCTTCAACTCCACTGTTTTTATGCAGTGCGTCAGAATGCACATAAAAATCCGGTTGTGCATTCTTTGCCTTGCAGCAGCCCTGAATATCACAATGTCTCATACAACAAAAGATTTTTAATCAGATGCGCAAGTCAACGGTGTGAAACGTGAAGTTGCTGCCGGATCCTCCATTGCTGTCGTCTCCGCCTTTGTCTGGTCCACATATTATATTTTTCTTCACATGCTTGGAAAGGTGTCATTTTTTTCAATTTTTCTCTATCCCTCTCTGGCCGGCGGCATTCTTTTCGTCCTGTATAGCCTCATGACTGAGGGAAGCGTCCGCCTTCCTTCAAAGAAAAGGGACATTCTCATCCCTGCACTGGGATATCTCGCATCACAGTTCATGATAATCCTGTCCACCGAAGTCAATGGCGGAGTAATAACCGCAACATTTGTTCTCGTCGGTGATGCCATTATTTCACCTTCGATAATTTATTTAATCGGCAGAAACAGATTCGTTCCAAATCTTTCCCTTTTCTTTCCCGGTGTTGTGCTTCTTGTCGTCTCTTCGGCAATACTTTCGCTGTTCGGCGGTCAGTTCGGCGTTCATTCCCTGTATGGCCTGATGCTCATTGTGACTGTTCCTTTTCTGATTGCGCTCTTTTTTGTATACACCAATGAGCGGATAATGGTCGACGGAATGGCACGAATTCTCATGCCTACATTTTTTGTCTCTTCACTTCTCGTTTTCTTTCCGTTTCTCATTACGTCCTCCCGTGTCGTTCTGGCCCTCCCCGATTTTGCCGACGTCCTGATTTTAATTGTGACGGGCGCAACGTCAATGTTTGCCGGTTACTATCTGTTCTTTGCCGCTTCCAGGCTGACGGGTTTCACTCTCACTTCTATACTGATGTGCATGATACCTGTGTTTACGCTGCTCCTCAGCGCCGCCCTTATAGGTGTGCGCCTGACAACCGCTTCACTAGCTCTGATAATTGCTGCAGTATTGGGAGCCGCCCTGTGTACGATCGCTTTCAGCGAAGGGAAGAAGAGAGACCGCAGTCAGTCTTCAGAGTGACCGCTTCAGATTGAATCTGTTTTGGTTCGGCGTCAGACGTGAGTTTTGCAATCATGAAATAGTTTCCTTCGTAATGGCAAAATTCAGGTCAAAGAAGGACATGCGTTACAAACGATTCGATGAAGACAGATTATTGCTGCAATGCATGTGTGCAGTCACCAATCGGATGTACCGGCAATTTCCGATACCATGCTTACCAAAAGAGGCCGCGAAAGCCAATGAATGAATTCATGGGATAAAGCGACCTTTTTTTTGGTAAATGCTCCAAAATTCTAACGCTAACATTGATAGCATGCCTCCTAATTCATCTCCGTGCGATACCGTTTCAGAATTCCTGAGCATGATGTGCAGAAGGCGGTTGACTTTTTCAGCGGCCTTGGCTTTTCTGTATCGGGAAACAATGCTGTGATGAACCTTAAAAGAGAGAAGTGCAGCATTTCCCTCTACAGTACTGGCACTGCAATCTGCGAACTTTCCGGAGACATCTACTCAGGACTCGTCAGAGATTATTTCACTTCCCTTCCACTCGACTACAGGGAGTATGCGAGGAATGAACTGGGCCTGTCGCTCCCTGCATGCTGGGCCGGAAGTGATGAAGCTGGAAAGGGCGATTATTTCGGCCCGCTGGTAGTCGCTGCGGTATCCGTGAATGACAACATTGCAAGGAGACTTTTCATCGCCGGCATCACAGACTCAAAGCGTCTTTCCAGGTCCGAACTGGTCAGATTGAGTGAAAGCACATTTTCAATCGCAGGCAGCGGGAATATCGAAATCATTTGCATCTCACCATCCTCATATAACGCGCTTTACGACAAAATGCAGAATATGAACGACATACTCGCATGGGCGCACCAGAAGGCAATACGTAATATTTCTTCTCGGAATCGATGCACGGCTGCAGTAATTGACAAATTTTCGTCAGACAGGGCCGTTGACTGGATGAGAAAAGGCCTGCCTGAAATTAAGCTTCACGCTCTGACCGGCGGCGAAAGGGAAATAGCCGTTGCGGCTGCCTCTGTGCTGGCGTCCGCGAGATTTGTGAAAGAAATGGAAACTATCGGTGAGTCAACTGGTGCGGATATTCCGTTCGGAGCAGGTGATGCCGCGAGAAAGCTGGCAGGAACAATCGTGAGTGAAAAGGGCATTGATTATTTCAGGAGAATTGGAAAGGCAAATTTCAGGCTTTGAATGGCGTGGTGGAAATGCCGGCTGTCCGGTAACCTGCCATTGGCCCGCAACCGGCTGTCTGCAACCCGTTATAGCAATTTGCTGACCGTTTGCATTAATTAGGCCGGTGCGCAATGCCTTCCATAAATGGCAGTTACTGTCCGGGAAATTATTGCGCTCATAATTCTTGTTTTCACGTATGCTCTAATTTCATTTAACAGGAGCGGCAGGAATCGCATCGATCTTCCTGCCGCTGCTCTGGCCGGTGGCATGCTGATGCTTCTCACCGGTGTCGTGAGCCCTGCACAGGCAATTGCAGGCATAAGCTGGAGCACCATCCTGCTGATACTCGGCATGATGCTGATTGTGTCATCCATGGAAGCAGTAGGTTTCTTCAGGTGGATATCCTCGAAAGTCGTCCGGACTTCCAGGCCGTCCTATCTGCTCATTCTTGTATGCTGCACAACCGCGCTGCTTTCGGCCCTGATACTCAACGATGCCGTCGTTCTCATATTCACGCCAGTCATCATCATGGCTGCCAGAAGGATGGGAATATCTGCCGTGCCTTATCTGGTGATGGAGGCCATCAGCTCAAACATCGGCAGCGCGGCTACAGAAGTCGGCAATCCTCAGAATGCATACATAGCAAACATCTCAGGTGTTCCTTTTCACACCTTTACAGCTCTTGCTCTGGCGCCGACTCTGCTGGCTCTGACAGCGGCGATTCTTATTGCCTTTTTCATCGGCAGAAAGCATCTCAGGCTGGGCATCCATCGCAGTGCCGCATCAGCATCTGATGATGTGGCCGTAAAGCGGGGTCCGCTGATATTCATGACCGTTCTTGTTTCCGCTGTGTTCGCAGGCTTCTACACATCCTATCTCACACACTTTCCAATCTATGCAATCGCACTGATTGGCGGGGTAGCCTCGCTTGTTTCCGTGCCATTCATTTCAGACAGATCAAACCAGGACATCCTTCAGAAGGTGGACTGGGGAATACTTATGTTTTTCATAGGGTTGTTTGTGCTGATTTCAGGCGTTGAGTCTTCGGGCCTGCTGAGCAGTATTCTGCTCTCATTCCAGAGTCTTTCCGGAGGCGCAGTTGATACGGTCGGAGGCATGACAGTTCTTTCTGCGCTGCTGTCAAATATGACAAGCAATGTTCCTGCCGTTCTGCTTCTGGCACCCGTCGTCCTGCACCATCCTTCCACAGGGCTGTGGTTAACACTTGCTCTCAGTTCCACCTTTGCAGGCAACGCCACAATAATCGGCGCAGCGGCTAACGTTATCGTCGTGCGAACCGCATCCAGGGAAGGGGTGCGAATCACTCTGCCGGAGTTTGTGAAATATGGTATTCCAATAACCGCAGTGTCGCTTGTCCTGACGGTTTTGCTTCTCTCTCCGGTCTGATGCAAGGGGTGGAATTACCTTCTTGCCACTATGGTTATTACGTCCCTGTCTTCCATCACATGGTCAAGGCCAACTGTCTGTCCGGGGAATCTCGAACTCGGGCCCCATATCAGCGCATATCTGAATCTCTTTCTCAAATCCCTGTGAAGTATGTCACAGACCTCACCCACTGTGCATCCGCCCTTAACAAGAAGGGGGACTTTCATATCCGCCTCCCTTCCTGGAGGTTTAAGGTAAACCCTGAGGAACTTCAGCTCCTGGTATATCGTGTCCTTCAGCCTGTCGATGCCAATGCCTTTCTCAGCCGATATTGCCAGCGGGTCAAAAGGCGCAAGTTTCTTCATCAGTTTGTCCACTGCTTCGGTTGATGCAAGATCCAGTTTGTTTATGCAGGCGAATGCAGGCAGATAAATTCTGTTGTCTGTTATCGCATCTATCAGCCTGTCTTCATCTGCATCTTCCCTTATCACCACATCCGCATTGTAAATCTGGAATTCGGCGAGCATCGACTTCACATCTCTTTCAGTCAAATGCGGATTAGAGACTGTGAAACTGACGCTGACGCCCCCTCTGCTGCGTTTGCTTATGGATATGTTGGGCTTTGCTGTATTGACCCTTATGCCGCTGCCGTGAAGCTCGTTGATAAGAATCGATATGTTGTTTTCAAAAACATCAACCATCAGCACTATGAGATCGGCAGTCCTCACTACTGATATTACCTCCCTGCCGCGGCCCTTTCCCTTTGACGCATCCTTAATCAGACCGGGAAGGTCAAGAATCTGTATCTTGGCGCCCTTGTACTCCATCAATCCCGGAATGACAGTGAGTGTCGTAAATGCATAAGCGGCTACCTCGCTCTGTGCATTAGTGATTTTGTTTAGAATGGTTGACTTCCCGACACTGGGGAAACCCACGAGCGCAACAGTCGCGTTTCCGCTCTTCCGGACGCCATAACCTTCACTCATGCCGCCACCGGCTGATTTTCTCTTCTCAGATTCCATCCGGAGCCTCGCAAGTTTTGCTTTGAGGAGACCTATGTGGTGCTGACTCTTCTTGTTGTAGGAAGTCTTCTTGATTTCCTCTTCTGTCTCTCTTATCTGCTCCTCTACGTTTGGCATCTTCTCAGCAGTCCGTCTATTTCATTTCAGTTTGGGTGTAGCTGTATCATCTTCAAAATGGTTGGTATCATTAATTGTTATTCATTGATCTGATGGAAACATACACCTGCACAGATTGCGCGTATACTCCAGTCCCGCCCGGAAACATCGGCAAAGAGTTATATCAATAGTCATTTTCAGCCATGCAGGAAATAAATCAATGCAGGATCAAGAAGGCTCGGGCACTACGGGACTTCCGGGCATGCTGAAGTCAATACTCGGAGGGCAGATCTCCAGGGTAAGGGGAAAGCGGGAAGGAATAATAATTGCGTTTGTAATTGTAGGAATCCTTTCAACACTGCTGCTGTTTTTTGCCCCTCAATCTCTGTTCACATATCTCATAATGCCTATTGCGGCTTTTGCTCTGCCGTATTATATGGGCAACAAGAGGCTCAAGAATATACTCATTGCTGGTCTGCTTTTTCTCGTCGTCGTCTCTTTACTGTTTGATGCGAGTTTTTCGGTGGCGCTGTATAGCAACTCCACTGTCACACAGGCCAACTCAGTCAACGCCCCCGGTTTTTATTTCAAGAGCGGAGATGTCAGGCCCTCTGTCGGAAACTCCAACACCGTGTTTTCCTTCCACGCAGGCTTCTACCATCCATCAAATGCGAGCGGCGCGCCGCAACTCGTGGTTGTCCTTTTTTCTACATCGACCACTGTAAGGCTTAATTCATCCATGGTTGCAGTTTCGAGTACAAATGCAGGCAGCGGTGAAACGCTAACCAATTACAGTTTCAATACAACACTGCCTGCAAATCAGGTATTTGTTTATCACTTTGGTGCAAACATTTCAGGCAGCTGGATAAGCACATCCGCATCTGTGGCATCCACTTCATCCCAGACACAGACATTTCTCAGTCTGATGGGTTACAACCTGGGTCTGAGCACAATTGTTATTTTTGTCTTTGTCGGCGTATTTTACTACGGAATAGTTCTGGTATTCGTGCTTCTCAGGAAGAACAACAGGCGGAGGGATGAAATTCTCTCAGGAAGAGCCAGATCTCCGGGCGTAATGCCAAAGAGCAAACCGAAGGATTCCGGCAGGAGCACTAAAACTGTCAAGAAAGAGAAATGGGTATGCAGTTCCTGTGGTTCGGAAGTAGATGCCAGTTCTGAAAAGTGCAGCAGCTGCGGTGAGAAATTCGACTAAACCATGCGCATCGTGTATGTGTTCACTCACTTTCGGCTCCCTTTCAGTGTGATATAAATACCCTGTGTCAATCTACATTCAAACAGACAGCGCCCGGCGTGAAGTGAAGCGCTGCGTCAGCGGGTTGGATGGGATGGCAACAATAGCAGAGGAAATGGCCAGGAAGCAGAAGGAGATTTCTGTTTCGGAGTTTTTTGAAAGGAACAGACAGATTCTCGGTTTCGATTCGACTGTTAAGGCGCTTATTGTGGCTGTAAAGGAAGCAGTCGACAATTCGCTGGACGCATGTGAAGAAGCGATGATTCTTCCGGAACTCGATGTGACGATTTCTAAAATCAGTCAGAATGAGTACAGAGTGGTTGTAAAGGACAACGGCCCCGGCGTTGTCAGGATACAGATTCCAAACGTCTTCGGAAGGCTCCTTTATGGTTCAAGGTTCCACGCAATAAGGCAATCGAGGGGGCAGCAGGGAATCGGCATATCTGCCGTTGTGATGTACTCGCAGATTACGACAGGGCAGGCGACGCGTATCTGGTCAAAGGTGGCGGAAACAGACGTTGCCAATGATATTTTTCTCACGATAGACACTAAGAAGAACAAGCCTGTGGTGCTCAAGGAAGACCATATGGTGTGGGAGGAGGGTGGTGTGCGAATTGAGCATGGCACAAAACTTGAGTTCTCCATGGTCGGCAGATATGTTACCGGAAAGCAATCGGTTATCGAATATCTCAAGAGCACCGCGGTTGTCAATCCTCACGCCACCTTGCGATACACCGATCCTGAGGGGAAAACTTTCCTTTTTGAAAGAGCCACTCAGACAATGCCTCCAAAAGCCATAGAAATAAAACCACACCCATACGGGCTGGAAATAGGCACGCTGATCAACATGCTTGCCTACACCGATCAGAAAAAACTCTCAATGTTTCTCAGGGAAGAATTCTCCAGAATAAGCGATCGCGTCGCCAGGGAAATATGCGAGCGCGCTATGGTTTCACAGGACAGGAGACCACGTGATATATCGCTTGAACAGGCCAAATCCCTGCTGAATGCCATTTCACAGACAAAGATAATGGCACCGCAGACCGACTGCCTGAGTCCAATAGGTGAGACGCTGATAAAGAGGGGACTGAAAAACGTGCTCGGCAGTTTGCGTCCCGAGTTCTATGCCCAGCCGGTTACCAGGCAGCCGGCAGTGTTCGGAGGCAACCCCTTTCAGGTCGAAGTCGGCATAGTATATGGAGGAGAACTTCAGGCAGACCAGCAGGTAACCATAATGCGTTATGCCAACAGGGTGCCGCTCCTGTATCAGCAGGGCGCATGTGCCATAACGCAATCCATTTCAAGCGTGGACTGGCGCAGATACGGCCTGGACCAGCGGGGGGGAACCGGTATACCGTTCGGTCCAGCGGTGATTCTCGTTCACGTGCTTTCGACAAAGCTTCCGTTCACATCAGAATCCAAGGAGGCAATTGCGCCCATACCTGAAATCATGCAGGAGATTGATCTGGCGCTGAAAATATGTGCAAGGAATCTCAAGTCTCATCTCAACAAGAAAGAGACGAAGAGCAAGGCAGCAGTTAAATTCGACATTGTTACTGAGATTGTGCCGAAGATCGCGGAAAAGACATCTGCGGTTCTGGAAAGACCCGTGCCTGACATATCCAGAACAATTACAAAGATCATGAACGTCGTCTACATTGAGGACGGCGTCGAATTTGATGCAAAGAAAAAGATTGCCAGAGGTTTTGTCAGAATCAGGAATTACACCGCAAAGAAGCAGAGCATGAAGCTGCACGCTCTCGTGCCTGCCGAGCGTATAAGCGCAGGCAGTGTTACTCCATCTCCCACTGAACTTACGGCCGACGGAAAACTGACGTGGGACATTCTTAAAATTCAGCCTCTTGAGATTATGGAACTGCACTTCGAGCTGAAAGGACTGGAAAAGGACGATTATACTGAAAATGAAATTTACATCAGCGACATTAATCCGGCAACCGTGATAGGTGCCGAACAGCTCCCCGGAGACTGGGGTATTAAGACCTTCGAATTTGAAACAGAGGAGCCGGAACCTGAAGCGGCTGAGTCGGCTGACTATGATGAAGAAGGCGGTGAACTGAGTGAAGAGTGAAGACGGACAGATTGGCATTGCGAAGGAGAAGCTGATAGAGATTGCCGAGTCAATCTACTCCCAGTTTGAGAAGGGGGACATTCCAAATATGGTTCTGCCCCTCAGAACCAAGGCAAACATACGCTTCGACAGCAAGAGCAATGTCTGGAAGTACGGCAGGGCGCAGGGGATCAGGAGCGCTAAGAAGGCTGTAGGCGCATACATGCTGCTGAGGACCGTTTATATGCTCGAATTCATCGAGCAGATGATATCCGACTCAAAATCATCCACTCTGAGAGAGATGTACTATATCTCGGAAGGCTGGGGGAAGGCAAAATTCGGCTCACAGGACGAGTCTGACAAACTTGCAGAAGACCTGGAAATAATAACCAAATGTCTGAGGGAGGATTTCAAACTCAGACCTGAAGAAGACGGGGCCAGGGTGATGGGGAATCTGACCATTGAGGAGATGGACAGGAAGGGGAAGAAGAAGAAGATCAACTGCAGGGACGACGTGGGAGATTCCGGATACAGTGTACCGTATAATGTTGAAAAGGAAAAGGTCAAGTTACTTTCAAGCGATGCCGACTTCGTCATTGCCATTGAAACAGGCGGTATGTTCGACAGACTCGTTGAGAATGGTTTTGATGAGAATTTCAGGGCGGTGCTGGTCCATCTGAAAGGGCAGCCTGCAAGGAGCACCAGGCGTTTCGTAAAGCGGCTGAATGAGGAACTGAAACTCCCCGTTGTCACATTCACAGATGGCGATCCCTGGTCATTCAGGATACACGCATCGATTGCCTACGGCGCAATCAAAACTGCGCACATATCCGAATATCTGGCGACGCCGACGGCCGAGTTCATAGGCATAACGGCATCTGACATACTCAATTACGACCTCCCGACAGATAAGCTCTCGGACGTCGATATCAAGGCGCTGGAGGCAGAACTGACCGACCCGAGGTTCAATGAACCATTCTGGAAGTCGGAGATCGAGACGATGCTCGAAAACAAAAAGAAGGCGGAACAGCAGGCTCTTGCAAAATACGGCCTCGATTATGTTACGGACACATACCTGCCGGAGAAACTGAAGCAGGCAGGCATAATCTGAATGCGGCAGCCCGGATATGTGCGAAGAGATTCGAAATTCAGCCTCCTGATATTCACTGAACAAACTTTG
>DAHXLZ010000122.1 GCA_027365715.1 Methanomassiliicoccales archaeon
GCTACGAATTTCTGCGGCTCTCTGAAACCGTTGAACAGCGGAAAGCTGTCGTACATGAAAGTGTACAGGCCGGATGTGAGGGGCGAGGCAATTCCAGTCGCAAATAGAACAGAGAATACGGCCGCAACAGCCATGGTGACAGCCACCGGCGTCTTGGCAGTGCCGTAATAGCTGACCAGGCCGAAGACGGACAGGAAGAAGAACAGGAAGAATATTGCAATCAGAGGCGGAAACACGTCCACCGGGTAGATGTAGCCTGTCCGGAAGAAACCGTACATGGCAACAATGCTGAACATGGTATTGCCGAAAACGGTGGGTGTGGATGCGAATGCAATCGCGTCGAGGAACGTGAAATTGCCGAGAATCTGCTGCGTGGACGGACCGGCCGAATAGAACCAGTAGAAGTTGAGAAGGTACAGCATCGATGCAAGCAGCAGAACTGAAGTACCGGTTCTGTAAAGATGCGAGGCGGGTTTGCCTCTTCCCTCGTAAACGAAGAGCACGACGAAATACAGAGCAGAAAGACCGATCATTAACACAAATGTGTGAATGTCAAAGACTGCCAGCATGGAAAACACGAGAGCCGTGCGGGCAGCACGCGTCAGCATATCTCTGCGGTTCGAGGCCGACATCAGAGAAACAAAGGAGAGGAATGCCAGCGGACACAATGAATATGCAAACAGAAGGCCCCATGCACCTGCAAGAATCCTGGCGTAGACGAACGGATTGACAGCATATAGTATTGAAGAAAAGTATCTTGAGGGCCCGTTAAGGCGAAAATGGCCGGAGAACAGATACATTGTGCAGCAGGACAGGAAAAATATCAGGAACAGGAATATCTTTTCGACGAGCCATCCTGGAATCATCAGGTAAGCCACATACTCAAAAACTGCAAGGGTGTTTCCACCTCCCAGGGATGGAGACAGAGCATAAACACCTGAAAGCGGTACGCGTGGACCAAACACCATGTCCGTGACGAGAACATACCCCGGGGGAAGGAATGCCCATGTTATAATCAGCGAAATTGCTGAAAAGAAGGCGGCGGGAATTAGTATACGGGATATGAGCACATAGTGCCTCTTTATCCAGTCGGTCAGCAGGATTGCGTATTCAGACATGGGCGAAACGAGTGCTTTCTTGCTGTGTTTGTGCGAATCCCTGTAATCATCGACTATCAGCAGCAGGACACCCACGACCAGGCAGTAGAAGAAGACTATCGCTATGTCGTTGGAAATGACGGAATTGCCAAGTGAAGATTCCACGGCCGAGCATATCAGTAAAATCAGTCCGAGACCTATGAGGTACCTTGGATCTATGCGATACAGTGCATACAATACGGTGAATGGCAGCAGTATAGCGATCGCAACGGCATTGTAGATTTCCGTGATCTCCCCTTTCCCCCACTAAAGAGAGGAGGGATAAATAAACTCATTTCACGGCTGAGCGGATTACGCTGCTCTCTTGTGATGATAATGAAAGCGAAAAAAGCGTACTCATGATTATCCCGAAAAGGAAAAGAAATGTGAGGCTGCACCAGCAGAAGGGTGCTGCCCGGCGAGGCGTAAACGACCACGACGCGGCGTGCATAAATGGAGAGACTGGCTCTGTCGGAAGCTTTATTGACAGCATAGTCAATGCTCACTGCGCGGGTGCTGGCATGTCGCGCAATATAGCGAAAATCAGACGTAAACAAAAAGTGACGCCTCTCTTTGGCATTCTCGCCCTGACAGGACCCGGACGTAACGCTGCAGATAAGCAGACTGAGAATTATCCCGCGGACAGAATTTTCACTGACAGGGAGGGAAACGTCAGCATCTTCGCTTCCTCCGTAATAAAGTCAGGCGTAACGTCGAAGGCGGACATGTGGATCGGTGCGGACACGGTGATTGAGGGGGACGTGAGCGTGGACGGCGATCTTATCATGGAGAAGAATTCGAAGATCAGCGGATCTGCAAGAGTCGGAGGTTCTGCAAATTTCAAGGATGACTCGGCGATTCTCGGAGAAGTCAGCATTCAGGGATCTGTCTACAGGGGAAACAATCCACCCGAGCATATATTCAAGCATCTCAGACCGGCCGCACGGTTGAAGGAATCGGGAAGCGTGGGCGAGCTGCCGGATATCGCTGATGAAGTCGACGTGCTCATCAGCAACGGCAAGATACAGCCAGGCTCTGTTGTCATCATACAGGAAAAGAAGACATACCTGACATACGCGCTGATACGCAGACTCTCAAACGAGGGGATGAAGTGCATGATAATCGGCCGTGAACCTCCGGAAAGAGTGCAGTCGGTGAGGTTCATACGCATAAACGAGGATGATGTCATATGGCTGACCACACTGGTCGGCAGAAGATGCGTCAATCCGACACATCTCGGAAGCGTTCAGAATTCTCTTACAAAATTTATCGACTCCAACCGCAGGGGCATTGTGCTGATAGACGGTCTGGAATATCTGATAGCCAACAACGGCTTTGACGCGGTCCTCAAATTCATCAACAGGATAGAGGACATGATAATTACGACAGGAACCACGGTCGTTGTCTCTGTAGATCCAAGAACGCTGGACGCACAGCATCTGGCGCTCATTGAACGCGGATCCGAGACAGTGTACAGCGACAACAGCGCAGAGGAAACGGATTCGCTGAGTGCCGAAATAGAGGAAAGGCTGAAGGAGGAGGCTGTACGGAGGCAGCAGCTGGAGGACAGACTCGACAGTTATCTGTCCAGGATCGAGAATGCCATAGTTGCCGCGAAGTCAGGAAACATCCAGGGACAGGACAGGCAGATCATGCGTCTGAACGAGCTCGAGGGCGCACGCGAGATCATCAAGGAGGAGATCAGGACAGTGGAGGAGAACATGCGTAACCGCGAAACGGAACTCCTGAGAACCATTGACGACAGGCTCAGGGAACTCACTGAGCCTGAAGGTAAACAGCGCGCCCTGAACGAGATGGAACAGCAGTTGAGAGAGAATTCCGGTTTGCTGCTGAAGGCGGTTCTGCTCGCCGAACGTCTTTCAACGGAAAAAGTGAAAAACGAAACCGTCCGTCTGAAAAAAATTTCCGAGGTCGAGGAAGAGAACTCGGTTTAGTTCCGGTGTTTCCTGCGCCAGAGATATACCGATGCACCCACGCCGGTTATCAGCGGAATGGCAATTGCCGGAAGATAATCTGTCCATGGAACTGTCTGAAGAACAGTGAAGATTATCTGACCTGCGCTGGTGTTGTTGACCGACAGGATGTAAGTTCCCGG
>DAHXLZ010000020.1 GCA_027365715.1 Methanomassiliicoccales archaeon
TAGAGTTCGTGCATATCAGCTCAAGTCCCTTTTTAACGACTGCCGGGAGTATCGCGATGAAGCGAAAAATCAGCCAAATTTCATGGCAGATACTCCCTGTAAATTTCACCCCGACTCGTAATTGGGCAGACAGGAACAAAGAGCACCTCCTCAACTAAACTCTTCCCTCTCGAACAGCAAAAGTCCTACGACAGCAGACAGTATAAAATAGGCCAGCATGATGAGAACCCCCTCATCGATACCGGCAGAGTAGAGTGTCGTCGCAATGATACGACGGCCTATTACTGTATGCACATGAGAAACAGTTCCAGCGAAACCCCAGTTAATGGACGGGACAAACACGTCCCCTATAGTGGAGCTTGCATATGATATGATCATCCACGGTTCGATTTCGACAAGGCTGGAAATCAGATCTTCCAGCAAAGTGAAACCGAATAAGAAGAGGAGAGCCGTCAGTACGAAACCATAGGCGCTCGTTTTAAAGAGAGAGCTTAAGAGGAATGTCATGCCTAAAACTGAGCTCAGATAAATTATGGACAGAACCAGCGAAAGACCAAGCTGCCATGGAAACGCATTGCCGCCAAAGTAATACACTCCGTTTGCCAATAGAATGATGAAATAGAGTAGAACCATGGCGGTGGAGGCAATGAATGCAGCAATGAACTTCCCGATGTAGACCGTAGATCGTCTGATTGGAAGCCCCATCAGGAAATATCCCGTCTTATTCTGGAATTCTCCAGCTATCGCATCCCCTCCAAAGAAGACAGCAGCCAGGACTATAATCAGGCTGATCCCACCCCCCCAGAAGGAACCGTAAAATGCCATGTTGCTTGATACCAGTCCACCACGATAGTAGCCCACCACAACGGAGACTATCAGACCTATGACCAGGACTATCACGGCAAGAGACAGGAACCGCCTTGACCTCAAATACTCTCGAAGCTGATATTTAGCAAGCTTCGGAATCTGCTCAACGGAAGGCGGGACCTCCAAATGCTTCAAAGGCTCTGTGGCATTGCTGGTAGTCGTATTTTCAATCCCCCTGAGAAATCTGGCTGAGGTATATCTCTTCAAGTGCACTCTCCGACTCAGCAAATCCGATAACACCAATGTGCGAATCAACAAGCAATTTCAGGAGTTTCTCCTGGCCGTCAAGACCACCCAGGAACCGGATGCGAATCCTCCTTGGATCAAGTTGAGTCCAGTCTTTGATTCCCTCAAGTGTTCCGAGCGATCCGGCAATTGTTTCAGGAGGAAGTGGGCGTGCAATCGTGACATCCACAGTTGCATGACCATTGGCGAACTTTGCGGTTACGTTTTCAAGAGTGTCGTAAAACAGCAGTTTACCCTTATTGACGAGTGCCACCTCATCACAGACGTCGCTGACTTCGCTGAGAATATGGCTGCTCATGAAAATAAGTCGGTCATTCTTCTTCAGGTCACGAATAATGCTTCTGACCTCGGCCATGCCTCTGGGGTCAAGCCCCGTAGTGGGCTCGTCCAGCAATATTACTTCAGGGTCATGAATCAGTGCGGCTGCAATGTTGATCCGCTGTTTCATTCCCTTTGAGAATTTGCCCACCTTTTGATCTGCCCATTCTGACATCTTCACTTCGGCCAGAGTCGACTCGATCCGTCGATGGCGATCCGGCGCAGTAACACCTCTAAGATCGGCGACCATTCCAAGCGCCTCATTGGGCGTAAGGGAAGGGTATATCTCCGGGCTTTCGATCAGTACACCGGCATTGGCGAGCGCCTTCTTCCTGTCATCCCTGACGGATATCCCATTAATCAGGCATTCACCTCTGGTTGGAAATATCATATTTGTCAGCAACTTCAATGTGGTTGTTTTTCCGGCGCCGTTGGGTCCGAGAAATCCTACACATTTCATGCCTTCAATTTTCAGGTCAAGAGAGTCAAGGGCGACAAGCTTGCCGTAAGATTTTGTCAAATCGCGCGTTTCAATTGCAGGTGCTGTCATAATTCCCTTCTTCCTCTTTTTGAAATATTGACTGTTCTGCGCTTCGTACTCGCTTTAACAGCATTTTGATGTTCAAGGTCAGACGTGATTTTCCGAAGTACTCTGATTGTGGCAGCCACGTCACGGGTAGCAATATCCTTTTCTAGTTCGTCCCATCTGGCGATCATCCTCGCCTCAATCCGTTCTGCGATTCGACGACCCCGTGGAGTTAACGAAACAAGAACCAGTCTCCTGTCAGTGCTGCTGTGTTCGCGATGAAGCAGGCCAGATTCAAAGAGTTCGTCCAGCACAGCAGAAACAGTAGCAGGCGAGACAGACATTCTGGCGGCCATCTCAGTGACCGGTTTAGGACCAGATCTCAACAATGCACACAAAGTGAGGCTGTGGCGCATCGGAATATGTTCCAAAATTGCCTCCCTCCTGCTGCTTCCAAGATAAGATAAGACGAAAGAGACACATGACGACCTGAGATCAGCCTGGTTCGCCTGATCTCCTGAAACAGCACCTTTTTGTTTAGATACCATAATATTTAGTACAACTAACAATATTGATGACATATATAGTTTCACCTGCCGGCCAGGCAAGCATCGGCGTCTGTTGTCCCGTGCCTTGAAGCAACTCCTGCCAATATTCCTGTAAGCTGATTGCGCTGATGAGTCTTTCAACTCCTGATTCGGATGCGCAACAGAATACACTGATATGCATGGGTGAACGTTAATGTGATTCCTGCCGAATTATTGCAAAGCACCATATACGATAATTTGACGGTGAAGTGGAAGAGTGAGAGTTGACGATAGATCGTTACAACATTCTATTAAAACGTACCATCGATCCG
>DAHXLZ010000059.1 GCA_027365715.1 Methanomassiliicoccales archaeon
TGTCATGGATGAGGCACCGATAGTGGCACTCAGTTTCTTTTTAGTCTTCGTCATATTCTTACTTCCAAGATGAAATACATATGTTCTGCATATTTATAGCTTCTTACATGGAAGCCGAAAGCTATATTTCATATTCCGACTTGTGATGTGGAATATGTTGCAAAGAATCAGGATATTCGAAAAGCAATCCGGTCTTCTGAGACTTATCTTGTTTATAGCTGAGCAGGAAGAATATCTGTTATCAAAAATATGGGCAGATGCAGGCATCTCGATCAACCAGGGCTATCGTTCGATTGAGAAGGCGAGGCAAATGGGCTTGATCAGGCAAAGAGTTGACGCATCATCCTATCCTCCCAAGAACATGATTTCCCTCACTCCCAAGGGCAAGAAGGTTGCTGAACTCCTGAAGAAGATTGAGGAGGTGCTGGAGGGGTGACAGTACAGTTCGGCAATACTCTAAGGAGTTTGACTGATATTATGGTCGTCGTTATGATTTCATTTTTGGTAGTTCAATTCATTTCAGGAATTTATGTCAATCTTTTTGTGAGTTTCCCCACAATCGGCACATCTTACAGCATGTTCAGCATGATGAGGCTAATGCTGTCGAGAGGAATCCCCCTCATGTTTCATATGATGACAGGCATGGCTGTTGCAGCTTTCTCTGTTCTCACTCTCGTTGCATTCGCCATCTCTGCTCCCAGGGGACTGCCAATCGCGATTGTTGGATTGGTAAGTACACTCGCTGCTGGCACTGCAGGGATGACTTTCGTTTTCACGGGTTTTCAGAATCAGTTTTATTCATTGGTTATGGCGCTTGCGTGGCTCTTTGCGCTGCTCTCTTACTTCACCTTGCTTTTCCTCTATAACTCATTCAATCCTAAAGGGGTCAGAGGGAGCGAACGATAGTGTGGTGGAAAGAGAGAGGAAAATCATGAGCAAGCAATTCGAACTTGAATTTGAGCGTGCCACGAATAACACCTGCAGGTTCCAGGAGAAGACGCTCACTGATCCTATGATTGGGACGCTGTATATGCAGAAGGCGCTGTTCGGAGGACAGCCGCCAAAGAAGGTGAGGGTGACGGTGGAGTGGGAGTAAACACCTGAATGGCGGTAATAAAGATCACGGAAGGAAAAATCTGTACGACCCATCACCTAATGTGCAAAATGTGCAAAGTATTCTTACCGCTGAAGGGTGCTTTATTAACCTGTATGTGAAATCTACCGCCAAACTAGTTCAGGGTGTTGTTTAGCATGGTTTATAGCGAGCCAATAGCCCACATTACCGAGGATGGAAAGTGTCAGACGCTTCGTAACCATTCACTTGGTACCGCTACCAAAGCCGCTAGGATGGCATCTTCCTTTGGCAGTGCTCAATGGGGGTATCTGGCTGGATTGTGGCACGATTTGGGAAAATCTTCGCACGAGTTCCAGAGTTACATCCGGAGTGTAGGCGGAATCGACGCTCATATAGAGGGAAAACATGGAAGAGTAGATCATTCAACTGCAGGGGCACTCTATGCAATTAAGGAATTCAACGAGGTAGGGAGGATTCTAGCTTATCCAATTGCCGGCCATCACGCAGGCTTACCAGACTGGGAGGCTGATAAAATTGGCAGAGCAGCTCTGAAATTGAGATTGGAAAATAAAGAATTACTTGCCTCTGCGCTTGAAAATGACCTTCCTTCAGTTTTGAAGAACTGTTCACTTCCATCGGAACGGCCGCTCGGAGTCGACTGCGCGCTTTGGATTCGCCTTCTATTCTCGTGTTTAGTTGACGCTGATTTTCTGGACACCGAGGCTTTCCTAAAACCTGACAAAGCGGCTACAAGAGGCAGTTATCAGAATCTTTCCATTATGTTGACTCTTTTTACAGAATATATGAAGAAAAAACAAGACGGTGCGCTGGATACGAAGGTAAACCGTGTCCGTGCCAATATTCTTGCTCGGTGTGTTGCCAAGGCATCGTCCCCTCCTGGCATATACACTCTCACAGTTCCGACCGGCGGCGGGAAAACACTTTCGTCAATGGCTTTTGCTCTGCATCATGCAGTTACAAATAACAAGGAACGCATTATCTACGTTATCCCTTACACTAGCATTATAGAACAGACCGCAGATCAGTTCAGACAAATTTTCGGCGAATCGGTAATTGAACATCACAGCAATGTAGATGTATCTGATGAAACAAAGGATAATGCGCGAACCAGATTGGCAAGCGAAAATTGGGACGCACCGATCATAGTGACTACCACAGTTCAATTCTTCGAATCTCTTTTTGCAAGCCGACCAGGCAGGTGCCGAAAACTGCACAATATCGTCAATAGCGTTGTTATACTCGACGAAGTCCAACTTTTGCCACCGCAATACATCAAACCGATTCTTCATGCGCTCAGAGAGTTGCAAAAGAACTTTGGTGTGACTTTACTTCTTAGCTCAGCTACTCAACCTGCGCTTGGTCCTCAACAAGGCCCAAACTTCAAATTTGAAGGTCTTCCAAATATGGAGGAGATAGTGGAAAACCCGTCGGGAATCTACAACCAACTGAAGAGAGTGGAGATTCATATTCCACATAATCTGGATGAACCGAAAATCTGCCTAAACTGATCTGCGGTCTGTTCTATAATGCTGGTGTAAGGGATAACATAGATTATGCGTTCC
>DAHXLZ010000069.1 GCA_027365715.1 Methanomassiliicoccales archaeon
TCAAACATACTTGTGGTATCGGCACGGCAGTATGGCCAGAAGCCGTCAAAACTCTTTGGCGACAGGATTGGCGCAAAAACATTTCCGGGCAGGTTTGTTCCCGGCACCATGACAAATCCCAATCTTCCTGAATTCACGGAACCTGAAGTCCTTTTCGTTACCGATCCTGCGGCGGATCAACAGGCGCTGCATGAAGCACTCAACATCGGCATACCCATTATGGGTTTGTGCGATGCGAATAATGAGACAAGAAACGTCGATATAGTCATACCGACCAATAACAAGGGAAGGAGGGCGCTCGCGTGTATATATTGGCTGCTCACCAGGGAAGTGCTGAAGGCGAGGGGGACTGTAAAAACAGATGAGGAGTTCACCTCAACAATAGACGACTACGAAGCGACCATCTGATTAAGAGACGTAAAGTTCTGTCTCTCTCCGGCCGAAATCCAGCTCTCGTTTTGGAATCATTTTTACGCATGTCCGTCGTTACCCATGCTATGAGGTTTCCTGCGGTTGTCGGAACGTTTTACGATGCTGACCCTGCTAAATTGAGTGTAAACATCAGAAGGTGCTTTCTCTCGGGGCGGGGTCCCGGCGAGCTTCCTGGTGAGGATAACAGGGGCAGCAGCAGAAAGATCAGGGGATTGGTTGTTCCCCACGCAGGATACGTGTACTCGGGGGAGATAGCTGCGCATGCGTATCTTGAACTCTGGAAGGATGGCCTTCCTGAGACAATAATCGTGATTGGTCCAAACCACTATTCGGGCTGGCCGGCAGCGGCTCTGTCTGGCGAGAACTACCTTACACCTTTTGGTGAAGTCGAAGTGGACAGGCACACATCAAAAATGCTGGAAGGCGGTCAAATTCAATTCGATGACATATCCCAGGCATCCGAACATTCCATAGAGGTTCAGCTTCCGTTCCTGCAGTTTTTATCGGGTCATTTTGAATTTGTACCTGTATGCATGGGAGCGCAGGACACGGACGCCGCAATTTTACTTGGATCAAGAATTGCCGGAATCCTGAGAAGGAAGGATGCCGTAATCATCGCATCCAGTGATTTCTCTCACTATGTGCCTGCAGCCTCGGCTCAGGTGAAAGACATGAAGGCGGTAAAATCGATACTCGATCTCGATCCTGTCAGATTCGTCAAAACAGTCACTGATGAAAGAATAACAATGTGCGGTTACGGTCCCGTTGCAGCAATGCTTTCAGCCGTGGATGCAACCAAGGGAACACTTCTCGCCTATGGCCATTCCGGCCAGGTAGAACCAATGGAAAATGTTGTCGGATACGGCGCAATAAAAATAGAGTGAGCCCGCAGGGGCTCACCTGCAGACACTTTTATTTCTGTTCCTGTTTGCCTGAATCCTGAGGGCTGTCGTTCTTCTTTTCGGCTTCTTCCTTCTTCCCGCTTCTTCCAAGATCCCTGGGATGCATTTTCCTTCCGGTGTAGGCCATGAATGCCACACCGAGTGCGATCAGTGTAATCAGCCCCCATAATACCGAGCCAAGGCTCACTCCGCCTATCACATTGTAGTTCCACACAGGCTGTGCATTTGAAATTGCCATGTTTTGAAGCGCAGAGCTGATAAGACCATTGTCATCTATTGCTGTCACAGAAATAATATAATTGCCATTTCCAATCGATGAGGGAACATTGTATCTGATGCTGCCCTGTGACGATGCGACAGTCAGTGTGACCGATGAATCCGGAACTCCGAGGATTGAAATCTGAAGCGTGTAAGTCGGCGAAGCTGAAGACTGCTGGTATGTGTCGATACGATAGTATATGGTTATCGTGCTTCCCTGTGTGTATGTGCCGGTGACATAGCTGGAGCTGGATAGTGAAAAGAATATCTGGAATCCCGACTGGAGAAATATTGCGTCAGAAGATGTTATGGTTCTGCCCGAGCTGTCGTTTGCCGCAACGACCGTTATTGTGTAGCTGCCGGCTGGCACCTTTGGCACCTTGAATGTAAAGGAGGTTTTCAGGGTGCTTCCGCTCAACACCGTATAACCATTCCCGTCGGTCACCGTGTAGTAGTATTTAGGTGCATTAAATCCGTTTCCGATGATGTAGTATGATACCTGTACTGTCTGCGAGGGCAGGTAGTATGTTCCACCCGTGTTTATTACAAGCATCGCTTCAACGACAGGTACGTTGATTACAGCTGAAGCGCTGTTGCCATTCACATCGCCTGCCAGGACCGAAAGTGTCATTGTTCCGTAATCGCCGGCAGGTATCTGGAATTTAATCAGCCCGTTTGAGCTTGTTCCCGCAATTATCGCCCCGTTGTTGATTGTAGCTGAATATGAGGCTGAAGCTCCAGTTAATGTTGTCCCGTTGTTCACCAGCTCCCATGTTGCACTGAAGTCTGAGCCGCTGACATAAGCTTCCTCCGAAGGCACAACGAGGAGTGAGTACTCTGCCGTTTGCTTTACAAGTTCGAATGTTGTTTCTGACAGGCCCTGCCAGCCATAGGCGCTCACACTGACGTTTATGTTGTAAGTACCAAGCGTTGAATTGTCCGGAAACAGCAGCACAAACGAGGCCTGCCCGTTGCCGTCCGTTGTCAGTCCTTTCTGGCTGAAACTGCCAAGAACAGTGCCCTGGAAGCTGATATTTGCATAAACCAGGGCGTCCGGGACAGGTGACGAGGGGAAGGCGCGGAATGGTGATACGAATGCGCCGACATAGACAGTGATGGGCTCACCAGGGTAATATACTGACGCGCCAGTATAGACGTAGCTAGCTAGGTCGTTGACTCCGACAACAACCGTAGTCGACGCAGTGTGGCCGAAACTGTCAATTGCATCAAGCGTTACGGTCACCTTTGACCTGAACTGAGCAGTAACCGGTATAATCACATTGAGCACTCCGCCGGTGACAACTCCGCTTTCACTCTGTTTTCCATTGCTTGTTGTGTAGTTCAGAGTATAGGTTACGCTCACATTACTTGCAGGTGCATTGTTGGAGGTATTTGTAATAGTGTAGTAAATTACCGCAGGCTCACCGGGCAGATAGTTGAACTGGTTGGGATACGCCTGTGTGGAACTACAATGTGATAGGCGGAGTGAGCCTTGGCTCGGTATTATGGGGGCTGATTACACTGATCGCACTCGGTGTGGCATTCATG
>DAHXLZ010000077.1 GCA_027365715.1 Methanomassiliicoccales archaeon
ATAGCCCAGCCCGCCATGTATCTGAACAGCCCTGTCTGCCGCCATATTTGCTGTTTCCGAAGCATATAGTTTTGCCATCGAAGCGAGCAGGGAGAAATCCATTCCTTTATCCTTGAGGTAGGCGGCCTTGTAAAGCAGGAGTCTGGATGCTTCTATCCTTGTAGCCATGTCGGCAATCATCCACTGGATCGCCTGAAATTCCGAAATCCGTTTACCGAACTGTTCCCTCTGTTTTGAATAATCAATCGCTGCGTCAAGCGAGCCCTGAGCAATGCCAAGACTCTGCGCTGCCACGCCTATCCTGCCGGCGTCAAGTGTGGAAAGGGCAATCTTCATTCCCATTCCCTCTGTTCCAAGCAGATTCTCTTCAGGAACTTCACAGTCATCCATCTTCACTGAAACCGTTCCGGATGCATTGAGTCCCATTTTCTTCTCTGGGGCAGTCACTGTAAAACCGGGGAAATCCCTTTCCACGATGAAAGCACTGAGACTGTGCGTCCTGTCGGAATGCCCGGTCCTGGCCATAACAAAAAATATGTCTGCCTTTTCACCATTTGTGATATAAAGCTTCTCGCCATTGAGGAGATAACTCTTCCCATGTTTTACTGCGGTCGACCTCTCATTTGAAACGTCAGATCCTGCAGTTGCCTCAGTTATGCAGTATGCACCAAGTCTTCTGCCGGCCGCCAATTCAGTAACATACTTCATCTTCTGTCCTTCGTTGCCGTACCTCAGAAAGGGATGCAGGACGAGCGAATTATGCACTGAGACAATTATCGACACGGAAGCACTTACCCTTGCCAGTTCCTCTATAGCAAGTGCATAACTGACGGTATCCAGGTCACTCCCGCCGAGTTCCTGTGGTACCTGCATTCCCATGAGGCCCATTTGGGACATTTTAGGAATCAGCTCTACGGGAAAGTGCATTGTTTCCTCGATATCGGAGGCGATGGGTTTTACCTCTCTCTCAGCAAAATCACGAACAGTGGAAAGCAGCAGCTTCTGTTCCTCATTGAGTTCGAAATTCATGCTTTCACCGTCATTATATGAAGAGAGATTGATAAAAGACTATTGCAGAAGAGCGGGGGTGGCTGAACCTTTCCGATCTGGGATCACGGCCAGTCCTGCTTCACCTTATCCGGATACTTTTCCTTATAGTGCTTGTAGCAGTCGTCATCACAGAAGAGGGGAACATTGACCCTGGCGGCTTCAGGATTATATCCAATTCTCAATTCGCAATATGAGCAGTGCATTACGTGCGGATCATCCGGCATTCCATAACACCGTTCATCACATCGCCCTCCGGGTTATTATTCCTTTCCGGTCCATAAGGCGGCGTAACGGCTTGATTCCAATGCTGGATACGCTCCAGCAATAAGCATGATAGTGGTGTGATCGAGCTTGAGAATTAAGCAAACTTGAAATATAACGCTGTTATAACGACGCACGAGTGGTTAGATGGATTATGCAGACAAGGACGTACTGGTAAGCACGCAGTGGGTACACGACAACATGAATAAAAATGACATCAGGATCGTCGAGGTCGATTACGACCCCATTCCAAACTACAACCAGGGTCACATACCCGGCGCGGTACTCTTTGACTGGAAGAAGGATCTGAATAACCAGCTGACAAGAGACATACTCACCAAGAAACAGCTCGAAGATCTTTTTAGCAACAGCGGAATTGACGATAAGACCACGATCGTGCTCTATGGAGATTTCAATAACTGGTTCGCAGCGTATGCTTTCTGGGATTTCAAATATTATGGTGTGGAAAGGGTCAGGCTGATGAACGGAGGAAGGAAAAAATGGCTTTCCGAAGACAGGCCGGTGACCAAAGATGTCCCTTCTTACAGGAAAACGGTATTCAGGGCAAGGGAACCCAATCCGAAGATAAGGGCATTCATCGGTGATGTAAAAAAGGCGACGGGCCAGAAAGACTGGAGACTCGTTGATGTCAGAAGCCCGGCCGAGTACACAGGACAGATTCTAGCCCCGCCTGAATATCCTAACGAGGGTGCGCAGAGGGGGGGACACATCCCCGGTGCAGCGAATATTCCATGGTCGCAGGCTGTTAACGAAGACGGGACATTCAGGAGTGCTGATGAGTTGAAAAAACTCTATGAGCAGAAGGGAATAACACCGGACAGGAACATTATAACGTACTGCAGGATCGGCGAAAGATCATCTCACACGTGGTTTGTTCTGCATCATCTGCTTGGTTACAGAAATGTCTGGAATTACGACGGTTCATGGTCAGAATGGGGAAACTCCGTGGGAATACCGATTGAGAAATGAGACATCACTGTTTTCTCAGAATGAAATGGAAAATGTTCTCAATTTTCCTTCTCTCCATTATTCTGTTGCCTGTTTCATCAGACCATCTTACCATTTCGATTGGTGAGGTCTGATCGTCCGTTACCAGATGGAGGATGAAACCAGGCTTTTTCCCCTCCAGTTCCTGGTTGACTCTCGAGAGAACTGCATTGCATTCGCTGCCAATCTCTATCATGTCGGCATCCGGCAGGTCGGAAAAGCATGTCAGCCTCAATTCTGAAACCTTCTTTTCAATGATGCCAGCAGCCCTGCCGGATGGTAGAAGGGAGCCCACTGCATTTTCAATGCTGACAGGCTCAATGACAGCAATCCAGTCGCTGCCGTATATCGAGGAAGAGGAAATGCTTGATGCCCCGAGCGATTTGTTTATTTCTACAATTCTTGCTGAAAATGGCAGTCTGAGGGTTCCGAAATACCTGTCGCTTTCAACGGATGCAAGGCTCTTCCCTGCCTCTATGATCTCAGTGGTGTTTCTGGTTTTTATTCTGATGCCCTTACCGCAAGTCCAGAGTATGACGGAACTGATTCCAGTGACAAATCCGTTTCCAGAGGTAGTGAACCAGAGATCCGCATCAGGGGAATAAAGAAGGTTATCTGGGAAGACACATCCATTGAAATTCATGTTTTAAAACACCGGTTCTTCAATACTCATTACCGGCATAAAATTTACCTCGGTCTGCGCCGGGACAATCATATCTGACAGAGAAGCAGAACTGATTTTGGCCATTTTGAATGCTGCAGCGTCCTGTGCTGATCAAAATGCCTGATGCTGCCTGCCTAGTCCACTATTCTGTCCACCTCACGTTTTATGAGGCTAACTTCACTGTCTTTTATTGCATGCTGGTTGATTGAAATAATGAGGACCGAACGATTTACCGCTGTCGCATCCCGTAG
>DAHXLZ010000100.1 GCA_027365715.1 Methanomassiliicoccales archaeon
ATCCATCAAAACAGGCATACCGGCATTCAGCCTCATCTGCGGAACAGGCTTTTTCGAATGGTTGAAGGACAAACCACAAGAATTGGCGGAATACCAGCTGGCAATGGAGACATATGCTGAGCATGATTATCCAGATATTGCCGAAACAGTCGATTTTTCACATCACAGGGTGATCGTTGACGCCGGGGGTGGAACAGGCTTTGTTCTGCAAAAAATATTGAGCGCTTGTCCGGATTTGACAGGGTATCTGCTGGAAAGAAGGGAGGTGGCTGAGCTACCTCGCGGACCCCCGGCAGGCAACAGCTCGTACAAAGTCTTGGGCGCGGACATTTTCGAAAAATGGCCAGTCACAGGAGATGCAATAGTGATGTCAAAGGTACTCCATGACTGGGATAATTCAAAGGCAATCCGTATACTGACGGGGGCGAGAGATGCGTTGCAGGAAGGAGGAAGAATCTACGTGGTTGAAAAACCTCTGAGCGAGCACAGCTTTGCCGGGCGGCTCCTTTCATTGCATCTTTTCCTCGCAAACGGTGGGAAGGAAAGACATCTGAGCGAATATGCAGAACTGTTAGATTTGAGTGGCCTGAAACTTGAATATGTGCACAAACTGAAAAGCGGATTCAACGTAATGGTTGTTGCTCCTTATGAGGATTGAATTAAAAGATCAGTGGTATCTGCTTGACACGGTTAGTCACTCCTATGAGCCCGCCGGTTCAGGCCTGCTGGAAAACATGAAAGTGAAACTCGCAAACCATGAGGGGGTTCAGTCCGCTTTCCTGGTGGGTTCGCTTGCCCGCTTTGGCCAGGACCAGTTTTCCGATTTGGATATAGTCGTTGTGATGGACAAAACCCATTCCGGACTGGACGTTGAGGGCCTGTTCAGCGGAATCTACCATGTCTCAGCTCATTTCGTAAAAAACGGCAAGCATGTCGTATTCCTCGGAAATCCTGCTGTAAGAATCGAATTTACAATCCTGAATGAAGAAGAAATTGAACGCGTTAGGATACTTTTCATGGAATCGAGAATAACAAACATTGACAGATCGATCATACTCGACACCACAGGCAGACTCAGATCAACACTGCAGTTGTGGTCTGTGCCACCGGGCAACGAGCCCTCAGACGATGAAATGATATCTATTGCCCACTCTTTCCTGTACTACTTTGAATCCATACATCCTGCTCTAGAGAGGGGCGATCTGTACCGTGCGTTTTTCCATTATTCGCTTGCGTTCAACAAGCTCGTTTCGTTCCTGTCAGGTGTGTGCGGAGACGGTGATTTCCTGTATCAACCCTGTCAGTTCTTCTCCAAGCAGGAGAAGGAAGTGGTTTACAAATTACGGGAACTGACTCCCAGTTTCATTGCAACTGAAATCAG
This sequence comes from Methanomassiliicoccales archaeon, assembly GCA_027365715.1. The sequence continues at coordinate 1,382 of DAHXLZ010000100.1, forward strand.
AAGGAGGAAGGAGGAAATGTTTGAGATGTTTCTGTCGTCGGTTTCTCGTCTGAAGGGTGAGGGGAACCAGATATGCTCGGAAGCCAATTCCATAAGGCAATACATCCAGGCACGCTATCCATACTTCTGGAGACTCAGGGACATTTCACTGTTCGGCAGATGCAGACAGGGTCTTGTATACAGATCCTCAAGGCTGGACAGATACCCTGTAGATGAACTGCTTGCATGGCTGTCTGATAAAGGGATAAGGACGCTTGTCGATTTCAGAAGAGAAGATGAAATTGTCAAACATGGATACGATGCAAGCATATAGAAAGCCGTCAAGTACCGCATTCTTTCCTACGCCCCCTCAGTCCAGATTTCAGGTGAGGAGGAAAATACCATCACGGAGGAAGGGAGGTTTGTGAAACTGTACTCCGGCGCTTTAGAGGACCATGCCTTTCAGATGACTGTCAAATCACTGGTGCAGTTACTGGCTGACGAGGAAAATCTTCCTCTCATATATCACTGCCATGCGGGCGTTGATCGCACAGGTTTGATCACTGCTTTGTTGCTGAAACTCCTTGGAACCAGCGATGAGCGAATTATTGCAGACTACCTTATGAGCGGAGGACATGCGAGACTTGAATACATATCGGCATTCATGGATTGTATGAAGGAGCATAATGACATTTCCGACTACCTGACGGGCATAGGGTTGCCTCTGACTGTAATCAGAAAGATGACATCGAATTTGAGCACAGAGCGGTTCTCCAGTTAGGAAAGTGAACTTATGGTGGAATGTTCCCATGAAGGCTGAAAAGTCAGGCATTCTGGACGTATATATCATGGTAGGCATTCCTGGCTCAGGAAAGACGACATGGGCTGCACGAAAGTCGTCGGAGGGAATGGAGCACATCGCGCTGGACGAGATTCGAGCCGGAGTTTATGGAAAAACACCACTGCATCTTGATCATCGACTTGAAAAGATAGTATGGGCAAGGGCGTATGAACTGTGCGTGGAAAAACTGGAACAGGGGAAGAGCGTAATTATCGATTCGATGGCACTGACACGGGATTTCAGACGTTCCATAATGAAGCGTATCGAGGAAGGCTGTAACAGTACAGTCAGATGGACCGCTGTGCTCTTGAATACTTCTCTTGAGATTGCGATAGAAAGAAATAGAAACAGAGACAAGCGTGTTCTGGAGAATGTTATCAGGGAAATGACAGAACACCTTCAACCGCCTGACAAAGAGGAAGGTTTCTTCAATCTCATTGTCGTAAATTCCGAAGAACTTGAAAATCAGCTCTAACTC
>DAHXLZ010000101.1 GCA_027365715.1 Methanomassiliicoccales archaeon
TCCAGCAGGGCCCGCTGTGATGCCCTCAGCATTTTCAGCGATTCCTGTTCTTCGGCGTGTGAATGCTTTTCGGTTTCTGTGGAGACGCCTATGCCTACAACACCAAGGGCTGTGGAGCCGATTAGAGCGAAAACGATTATCACAGTTCCTGCAATCAGCTCAAGGCCGTGCATCATGAAGTAAAGAGCAAATGCAGGAACCACAACTGTCATGGCTATCGATGGAAATATGAGCATTAAGACATGTCCACTTCTAGCCATTTCTGTCATCCTCCTCGAGTTCCCTGATAAGCGAAGGTGTCAGATGAATATTGAACTGTGAAACGATGTATGTCTTCCTCTCCCTCTCATCGTTTTTCCCCGTTTCCATCTCCCCGGAAACAAGCCCCGCCTTCTCCAGCGACTCGAGATAAAGATGGACAAGCGGATACGAGAGTTCGAGCTCCTTGGCAAGTGCATAAATGTGTTTGGGTTCTCTTTCAAGCGACGCGATGATCTTCAATCTTACGGGATTCGCCAGCACCTTCATGATTTTCAGTAACTCCTCTGAACTGCGCACCTCAACCACAGTCTGCCAAATATGTAAAGAAAATATGATATATTTAACTTCTTCTATCTATGGCATGTTCCCTGCCTGACCGCCGTTTTTCAGATGAGATGGTTAAACAGAATGAGCTGCAAATCCCGGTCAGGCCATACTCATTTGTGCCCAGGCTGCAGCCTGTTTTCAGACAGCGGTCTGAATGCATCTGTGAAGTGCAGTATGGGGCACTGCAGAACCCGAAAGCACTCAGGGAGTGTGAACCGGAACTCTGCCCGCAGGCACACAGCAAGTTCCGGCGCTGAAATCTGAAGTCCCTGACATTCATGGTGGTGTGGAGATCACACTATTTTTGAGAATACCTGATCAACAAAATCAAGGAATTCAGGGCTCTTTCTGTCCCTGGGCCTGGGTATGTCTACAACAAGCTCACTGCTTATTCTGCCCGGTCTTGGTGTCATCACAATGATTCTGTCTGCCATATAAACAGCCTCTTCAAGATTGTGTGTTACCATCAGCACCGCGGAAGGAGGCAGATCGCTCTTCTGCCAGAGCATCAGCACTTCATCCCTGAGGCCCTGCGCCGTGAGCACGTCAAGCGCCGAAAATGGTTCATCCATACAGAGCAGATCGGGGTCAACGGAGAGGCTTCTGGCAATGCCAACTCTCTGTTTCATACCGCCGGAGAGTTCCTTGGGATAGGCATCTTCGAATCCGTTCAACCCGACTATGTCAATATACTTCTTCACAATATTCTGTCTATCCTCCCTCTCGACATTCTTTGCTTCAAGGCCGACACCGACATTTTCTGCGACAGTGAGCCATGGAAAGAGTGCAAATGACTGGAATACCATCGACACAACGACATTCTTTCCGAGACCGTCGCCGAACTCGACTGTGCCTTCAGTAGGCACATCGAGTCTTGCTATCATTCTGAGCAGAGAACTCTTCCCGGAGCCGGAAGGACCGACAATGCAGACAAAATCTCTATCCTTTATGTCAAACGATATGTTGTCAAGTATAACAAAAGGGTTTCTGTTGATTAGAAGCTTCTTGGAAAGATTCCTGACACTCAGTAGTGCCATGTCAGCGCCTCCTGCACATTCTTTGGGAACTCTCGTAAAGAGCATCAACACCTATAAAACGAAGTGCCCGCTTCCTTGCTGCACACATCATTCAGCTGACACCTTCAATCCTGTACTTTCTCTCTGCAATCCTCTGTAATCTTTTCCAGACTAATCTGTTTATGGCAATCACGGCAAGAATCATGACGAGCAGGGACAGTACCAGCAGGGGTATATTTTCCGGACGGGCGTAGGCAGCTTTGTCTATGAGGTCGCCAATACCGAGAACAGAATACGGCTTCGCGTGCGGAGTTATGGAAGGCACATATTCAGAAACAATGAGAGCGTTCCATCCTCCACCGAAAGCCGTAATGCTGCCGGTTACCAGCGAAGGAAAAATCGCAGGCAGAAGTACGCGTCTGGCGTAAAGACGCCCTTTCAGTCCATAATTCCTTGCAGCCTCAATGATCTCTGACGGTATTGTCCTGGCTCCTGCTGCCAGATTGAAGAACAGATACCAGACCATGCCTGTCGTGATCAGGAGTATCGACGGTATGTTCAGACCGTGCGAAATACCGATGAGGATGAATACTATGATTGGGAAGACAGCGGTTGCCGGAACAGAGGCGACGATTTCGGCAATCGGCATAATCAGTCTTCCGCGGCCATTTCCTGTGGCCATTATCGCAAGGGGCAGCGCTATTCCCAGGGAGATCAGGTATGCAACCACGAGCCTTATCAGCGAGAGGCCCAGTGCTTCCGGAAGTGTTGTGGCGTAAACATTTCCCGAAACAATCAGCAATCCGTAAATCGACGACACTGCTTCATAGGCCGCAATAATCACGGCTGCCACGGTCAGTATTCCTGCACCGGCAAAGAAGTATTTCCAGAAACGGCTCGTTTTCACGTAAAACCCTGTAATCGAGTGGCCGGCCGAGTTGAATCTCTCTCCTGTCGTTCTGACGAGCCTGGATATCGCAGTTCCCACTCCCGACCTTACTGGAATCCACTGAAAGTAACGGCGCATCGGAAACTGATTGATTTGATGAACCCTTTCCGGCGCGGCTGTATATTCGTACTTGAACTTCTCGGTCCATGAGCCGAGTGGTCTCCAGATGAGGATGTCCATGGCCACTATTATCAGGATGAGGAATGCAAATGTGGCGGCCATAAGTGAAACATTGCCGTCAAGTGCAGAAACATAAAGCATTGATCCGATGCCCGGTAGTATTGTCCCTCCCTTGACAACCGATGCAATGTATTCAGCCGGAACGAGAAAATACCAGCCGGCTGCCCATGAGAGCATGCTGTTGTAAACGAGTTTCGGAACAGTAGATGGAAAATAGAGATAACGGAACCGCCTCCATCCGGTCAGACCATAAAGCTTCGATGCCTGTTTCAGTTCTTCAGGCACGCTAATCAGTGAGTCAAAAATGCCGAAGGTTATGTTCCACGACATGCTTGTAAATATCAGAAATATTGATGCAAATTCCCATCCTATTTCGTTTCCGTTTACAACTTCCACAAAGAGGAGTATTGCGAACGGAAAGAAACCCAGGATGGGCACAGACTGCAGTATGTCCAGAACAGGCTGCAGGATTCTCTCAGCATATCTGTTAGCAAACATAGCGTATGCATACAGAAATGAGAAGAGCACTGACGCGACGTAGGCCACAGACATCCTGATCATGCTTCTCAGTGCATCGTATGGGATCGCATAAAACGAGATCAGCTGACCCTGTTTGCTAGTGACGGCCGAAAGGACGAGAATCGCGGCTGCAACGAAAAGGATTAGAAGCCCGTTCTTCGTCTTGATGCTATCACCTTTCAGTGTTTGTGCGTATTATTGCACGTGTGATAATATCTTTGCCAAGTGAGCTCTGTGTCTTACAAATGCAAACCGTCCATAAATTGTAAGTTCCAGACTCACATTGAAACTCATTCGCGTGCTGAGTTGAGCCGTGGCAAGTCAATGAAGAGTGCTGTGGATTCGAAATCAGAAAATCAGGCCGGCAAAAGACAGATTTTATTTTTGGCCATTGCCAATGTTCTTATATTTTATTTATATTGGTAGCAGACGGTACCAGTGTCCTGAAACCGATGGCTCAACTTTCCTCCTACGTAAACTATTTATCCCCACCACATTGGTTTCGGGGCTGGTATTCAGATGTCTGTGAATATTCTCCGGAAGGGGAGGCGGATTACAGTTTTTTTGAACGGGTGAAACATCTCCGGTCCGGCTCGAAATTCTGTAGAAGCTTTATTGAGTTCAAGGGGTATGTACAGGACAATGGAGAAGAGAAAGGAGAAGGGCCTGGAGGAGAAGGGCCTGGAGGAGATGGTCCTGGAGGAGATGGTCCTTGAGGGCATCTTGCCAACTCCTTCCGAAAATAACGCGATACAGGCTGCCATATCCAGTGTGACAGATGGTGTTGAAAAGTACGTAAACAGGCATTTTGCCTCGATGGGTCCGGTTGATTCGGTTGTTGCAGGCTCTGTGGCAAAGGGAACCTGTCTTCGTGAGCCTGATGTTGACATATTCATGAGATTCCCTGTTAACATTACCCGAGAACAGCTGGAGAAGACCGGCATAGAAATAGGAAAAGCAGTTCTGCAGGATCCTGTTCTGAAATATGCAGAACATCCTTACGTCAGGGGAAGGAGCGGCAGCATTGCAATTGATCTGGTACCATGCTACAGGATAGAGGATTCTTCAAAGAAGATGTCTGCCGTAGACAGGACACCATTCCATACGGTATATGTGAACACACATGCTTCAGCCCATCAGAAAGATCAGATAAGAATTCTCAAACGATTCTTCAAAGGCATCGGTGTCTATGGTGCCGATGCCAGAATCAGAGGTTTTTCAGGTTATCTGTGCGAACTTCTGGTTATATCGCTCGGAGATTTCAGCGAAGTGATGAAAAAGGCAGCGAAATGGGGTGTGGGCACTATAATAACGCCGCCGGATGCATCACTGGGCAAAAAGCTCAAAGATGCGGAAGCATGCATCATCGTTCCAGATCCTGTAGACAGTGAGCGGAACGTTGCGGCAGCGCTGGACAGAAACCAGTTTGCCACAGCAGTCATTGCTGCAAACTGTTATCTCGAGAAACCATCAATTAATTTCTTCCACCCTGTGGAACATCAGCCGGCAAGTCTCGCACAACTTAAGAGCAGGGCAGACTCAACCGGCCACGGTTTGCTGATGGTCATTCTCCCCCGGCCGGCAATTACTGATGACAATCTCTATCCGCAGGTAGTCAAGGCAAAGAAGAGTATTTCGGCACTTCTTGAGAAATACGGCTTCGGTGTAAACCGCTCGATATATCTTGTCGACTCGGACATACGCATTCTCTTCGAACTGAAGAACAGCACACATCCTTCGTACTGGCTCAGGGAAGGGCCTCCGGGGTGGTCACAGGCATCAGGCAATTTCATTTCCAAACACAGGAAGGAGGGCGGGAGCATAGCCATTGTCGACGGCATCCTCTATTCTGAGGAAGAGAAAGAATTCGAAAGTCCCCGGAAACTCATCGCCTCCAGGCTGAAAGAGCTCAGCACCGGTGCCGACCTCGACGGTCTGAGGGGTGAGGCAATTATTTCGTCTGGCAGTGAAGTTCTCGTAGAGGAGAACAGACGGATACTGGCAGAACTGCTCTACCCGTCATTCCCGTGGGAATGAATTCATCTCTGCTTCTGTCAGTACCCTGATTTCTCGATCAATGATCTTCAGGAAATCGTTACCGGATAACTGGGGCTGTATGTCTTTGTGCCGTTGGGAAGCTTTGTAACTATGACCAGACTGAATGACCCGGGTGAAAAGTGCTGCAGATAATCATACGTTGATCCACCTTTGTAATTCATCAGGTGCAAAACAGTTCCCGAACTGTTGGTTATGGAAATCCACGCTGTAATGGTGCCATCATGCAGTATGACTGCAGTAATGTTAACCTCCCCTGCGGGAATCGCGGATGAACCATTTGCAGGGTAGCTCTGCCATCCTGTAGCCGTCTTTTCTGTCAGCGTTATGCTGCGCACTGAAGGTGGAGCCATTACGTAGAAAGGCGGATTGACCAGCAGTATCCATATTGCCAGGGCCGTAAGCAGTACGGTCGCTCCTTTGATAAGATAATCGGAGCGCTTGAATCGTGATATGTCAACACCTATGAGGCGATACAGTAACTTGAAAAGAGCAACAACAAAAACGATGACAAGCAGGAAACCGATGGGTGTGCTGTTAATAAAAATTGTTGCAGCCGCAGCGCTCAGTCCCGCGATCAGTCCCCATATGGTCGTAATAATCAGAATCTTGCTGTCCCTGAGGTCTTTCTCTATGTATTCCCGTTCGCTGAATTCCGGCGGTACGAAGACATCGTCTTCCTCCTCTTCCCCGGCTCTTTTTTTCTTGGCCACGGCGAGCCATTAACGGGGGCATGATTAAAACATTTCCATTGCAAACAGCGCCGTGCCATGAATGAATGGGCATGATCTCAAGATTGTGCCAATGGCCGGTTATTGGAGCCGAACCATCATGACGCATCTTTCGGTGACCTCCCCCCTTCCTCCTTTAAATATCATTCATTCATCGTTATACTCAATATGACTGAAATCGAGGTATCGGATTACATAGAAGATGTCGAGGAAGATGAAGACTGCAGCTGGCAAGCGGTATACAGGCTCTATGGATGCACTCTCGCCTTATCATGATTAACCGGCGCAACCCATCCCCGCGGCCTGGTCTCCTCCGGGCCGCTTTTTTTGCGCCTTTGCTTTTTCATCGTTTTCGTGACAGTGTCAAGCATCGGGAGTCCTCTTGTTCCTCCCTTCTTGAGGCACTTCAGCGCGGCATTGATCGACGCAAACATCAGCGACTCCTTCGTATCGCCTGTCCTGTAATACTGTGAGAGGAAACCTGCGTCGAAAGCATCCCCTGCTCCAGTGGCGTCAAGAGCGTTTACATGGAATGCCTCCTGCCTGATCCTGCTGCCGTTAAAATCCGCAGTTGAACCTTTTCCACCTGATTTGTAGATGATGTTCACGGCTCCCATGCTTCTGAAGTGCCTGATTGCAGCCGGCACGCTTTCCTTTCCAAACAGCATCGTGTAATCCTCGGAGCTTACGAAAATTACGTCAGTGTTCTTGACAGCGGTTTCCAAAGCCCGTATGGCCATATCCTTCTTCCATAATGCAGGTCTGAAATTCACATCGTATGAAATAAAGCAGCCTGCCCTTCTGGCAGTTTTAAGTGCAATTGCCACGGCCGCCGCCGAAGTTTCGCTGATGCCCTGCGCTATGCCGCTGAAGTGGAATATTGAAGAATCCCCTATTGTCTGCAGCTGTCTTTCGGTCAAGCGCATATCGGCCGCTGCGCTTCCCTTCCTGTAGTATGTGAATCTGTGCTCACCGTTTTTTCCAAGGCTTATGAAATAAATACCAGTGAATCCGTCTTTCACTGTTTCCATTCCACCGGCAGAAATGCCCTCGTGCTTCATGAACTTAAGAAGTTCCACTCCGAAGTAATCATCTCCCGAAGCTGAAATTACGCAGGACTTCAGGCCAAGTCTCGCTGCCGATGTGGCAACGTTTACGGCATCGCCGCTGAAACTCAGTCCGTATCTTTCTTTCCCGTATGACGAAAACTCTGCCATCGGTTCCCCAATGGCCGAAATGGCCAGGCGCCGGTGTCTGTCGATCCTGTCAGTATGCACGGTTTCTTAATACAGCGCTTCAGTAAAAAGGTTCGCCGACCATGGCCCACAGTCACGCTTCATTTAACGGGCTGCGTTTCGCCTGTCTGTTTTTTTGCAACCTTCTTGTGAATGAATCGCGCCGCAGGATCTTTGAAACGTTCCTCTTCCAGAAAGTCTCCTCGTTCATGGTATCCTCTTTCCTCCCAGTACCCGTCCCGGTATTCTTTGAGCAATTCAACAGCGTGTATCCACTTCGCGCTCTTCCAACCGTACAGCGATGGAACGACGAGCCTGACAGGCGCCCCCTGCTCCGGAGAAAGCTGTCTGCCGTTAAGTGAGGTGGCAAACATGGAATCCTGCATATTCTCAATCGGTATCACAGTTGTGTAACCGTCGAGGCAGTATGCATAAGCGAAAGATGCTTCGCCTTTCACGCCGGCTTTTTCCGCAAGTACCGAAAACGGAACACCTTCCCATTCACAGCCGCCGATGCTCCACCTGGTGACACAGTGAAAATCCCTCTTGATCTTTTCAGAGGACATGTCCTTTACTTCCGGCAGCCTGAATGAAAGTGGCCTTTCAACTTCACCGAAAAGTTCCAGCAGGTAATCTTCGTCCTTAACTGCAGGTACTCCGTTTATTGTGTATATTACAAATCTGTGTCCCGGGAACTGGCCAGGAGGAAGATTGCTCATCTGCAGTTTAAACACGCTCCATGATTATATCGTTGTTCCCGGTGAATCGGCCGGTTGTGCATATTGCTGGCAAACTGCATCAGTCAGCCCGGAAAATGCGCATCAAGTCGCAGTAAGACTCAGAAGACCTCAGAACCCGAGTGGACAACAATGCCGTCTCGTGTAATGCTGTAAGGCTTTATTCTTCTGGAATGCCCGACGCCGCGCATCTTCACAATCCTTATTGTCAGCTGCTGTTCTGAAGCGTCTTTCGATTCCACGCTCTGCATCAGTATTACGCCGTCAACAGTATACTCGACCATTCCATCCCTCGATGAAGTGGGGTGATTTTCATTAACCTCGGACGTGAGCAACGCGCCAGCACCGCTCTCCCTGATAAGGTTGCAGAGCGTGAACAGTCCGGCCCTCTTTTCCGCTTCGCCATCATAGAGCATAGTGAGAAGCGATACCGAGTCTATGACTACCCTTCTGGCGCCAAATTTGCTTATGAATTCAGGAAACTCGCTTCTTATTCTTTCTATGGACGTTCTTGTGTTGTACGGTTCGAGTCTCACTAATGAGAGCCTTCCAGCACCGATGTGTGTAGCCAGATCCCAACCGTATGACTTCGCATTCTTGAGAATCGACTGCTCATCTTCCTCCAGAGATATGAAGATGCATTTCTCTCCGGCATTGAGTCCCTTCAGCAGATATTGCAGAGCCAGCGTAGTCTTTCCCGTTCCAAAAGATCCCAGAACTGCTGCAACGGAATTTTCGGGAAATCCCCCTCCGAGCATTTCATCCAGACCGTCAATGCCTGTAGCCTGCAGTCCTTCCTTCATCATATCCTCTCCGCATCTATGACAACCAGGCCGCTCTGTGAAGTCAGTGTTGTCGCAAACCTGGCTATTCTCTGCTCATCCAGATGGGGCATAAGGCTCACGAACTTGGAGATGTAGATGTAACGCTGTCTCTTGCTGCTGCTGTTGTTTCTGCTCCATTCGAACACAAGCACGCCATCCACGCTGTCAATTACCATCTGCTCCTTTCTCTTTTCCAGTATTCCTTCTGTCAGCAGTATGTAGATGACGCCGTTCCACTTCTTTGCCATCCTCTGCATGCCTCGAAGCATGGCCACAATGTCCATAACATCGAGGCTCTCTGTAAGGAAGAGGTCTGTGAGCGAATCGATTATTATGAAGCTCCCATCCGCCTCTTTGTCCAGAAACTCCACGAGCGAATTGATGAGCCCCTTTCCCTTCCTTCTGAGCAGGCCTCCGTCAGTCCCAATCCAGCTGGCCGGCACCACTGATTTTTCAAAATAGTACTCTGAAAAATCCGTAAAAATCACGTGCTTCTCAAACGCATCATGGAATTCATCATTGAATGAAAAAAGTATCTCCTGCAGTATCTCTTCTTTGGGTTTGAAGAATGTAACATAATGGATTTTCTGCGGCAGTTTCCCCTGTGCAGCCTTGTCACCCATGAGGTATCGTATGGATGCGGGCCTTTCCATCGCAAGTGAAATTTTGGAAGCCGAGGTGTATGCAAATTCGACAAAACCGCTTCCCACGTCGCCAAGCAGAAGTACCACAGAACCCGGAGGCAGGCCACCATCAAGAATGGAGTCGAAGTCTGATACACCTGTCGGTATTCTCGCCCCGCGCGCATCCAATCCCATACTTATCGTATCGGCTTTCAACTGATTAACCTTTTCATTGCACCGGCTTTGCTTCTAAAATCCATTCTGCTCCTAAAATCAAAAATCTGCTCCTAAATTCTTCCCATTTGGGTATTTTAGGAGCAAAGTCCATTGCACCATACTTTTTCCGCTTTCCGCGGCCTGTGGGGCCTGCTGCATGCCTGTCCGCCTCAGGGACCGAGAATAGTATTTAAAGCGCACGGCAATTAATCAGAAATATAATCATGGCAAGCGCAACAGCACTTTCTCAAATGCTCAATAAAATCATCAAGGGCGACGTGATTGAAGTGCTCAGGAAGCTGCCAGATGATTCTGTGGACCTCATATTTGCAGACCCTCCATATAATCTGCAGTTAAGGGAAGAACTCTGGAGACCCAACCAGACCAAAGTTGATGCGGTCACTGACAAATGGGATAAATTTGAGAATTTCGGGGAATATGATGAGTTTTCAAAATGCTGGCTTTCTGAATGCAAAAGGGTCATGAAGAAGGAAGCGGCGATTTGGGTCATAGGCACTTACCACAATATCTTCAGAGTTGGCAAGATAATGCAGGACTTAGGATTCTGGTTCATCAACGACGTGATATGGGTAAAGACAAATCCAATGCCAAATTTCAGAGGGACCAGGTTTACCAATGCGCATGAAACGCTGTTGTTTGCTGTAAAAGACAGGGATGCACAGTACACATTTCATTATAAATCAATGAGAACGTTCAATGATGGCCTTCAGATGAGAAGCGATTGGGAAATACCGATATGCAGTGGTGAAGAGAGGATCAGGATTAACGGAGAGAAGGCGCACTCCACGCAGAAGCCGGAGGAACTCCTTCGACGGATCATTATTTCGACGTCCGATCCTGGCGACGTTGTTCTCGACCCTTTCGCAGGTAGTGGGACAACAGCAGCTGTTTCGAAACTGCTGGGCAGAAATTACATAGGCATAGAGCGGGAAGAGAAATATATTCAGGTTGCCGAAGAGAGGATATCCAGGATAAAGCCGCTTGAACCGCAACTTCTTCTATATCCGCTTGAGAACAAACAACCAAAGGTTCCTTTTGGCAACCTGCTGGGTGCCGGTATGATAGTGGATGGTGAAACACTCTATTCAAAGGATAAGAGAATGAGCGCCACTGTTCTTGCAAATGCCACACTTGTGTCCGGCGAGATTAAAGGTTCAATTCACTCAGTCAGCGCAGCTCTGCTGGGTAAACCCAGCTTCAATGGATGGTCATACTGGTTTGTCGAACGCGATGGCAGGTTGATAAGCATCGATGACTTGAGAAAGCTCTATTTGAAGAGAGCGATGGAGAAGATCAAACCCGGCGATAATGCGTTATGAACAGTTCAAACAGATTCTAAACAGAGAAATCCTCGAAGAATAGTATTCGCACAGCTGCGTCTGAGCCGCCTCGATGTTTTGCAGCAAACTCAGCCGGGTTTTTCATCGATTGAGAGACAGGGCTGCTGCCTCAGCAGTTTCTCAATTTCCTCGAACATGTTCATGTTCTTGAGTTTCCATGTTGCGGAGAGCGATGCAATGTAATGGCAGTTCTGTGAGCCGTTCACAGAACGGAATGTGCCGATAATCCTGCGCATGAAAACATGTTACCTGATTGCCTGCTCGCCCGGATTGTTTGCCGGCTCCATGCCAGGGGTAAGAGGAGGCACGTGTACCAATGGACGGAGTCATTTCGGTTTCAAGGCCTGTCGCGGTGGTCGTCGGAGGCTCCGCTGTCAACGGGCTCGCTGTTCCCTCGTCGACAGGGACTGACGCATTCGGGGGCAACACGGCACCCTTCCTCTGGCAATATTCTCAACGAGCTCGGATGGAGAGAAGGCGACCTTCTGTGGAAGTGTCAGCGAGTAGAACCGCTTCTGTCCTGCCAATCCGGTCCTTCCTCCTTGTCACTCTGCAGGACTTGGTAACAGAGACTGGAAAATTCACCCTTTCCGTCCGGTTCGCAGGACTGAAAACCATTCCGATGGGCAGACTCTGCAGAAAAACTCGCATTTGAGTGATAAATATTTGATATGATGCTATTTAAGACCAGAATATTGGATGAAATGGTCGAAGTGTTTTTGCCTGAAAAAAGATTACCTGCTGAAGTCCTCGGGCTTCAGGAAATCCGGATGTCTGCGGGATAGAAGAACGGCCTGGATTGCAGGATATCAAACTATTGGTAACGATGTGAGAATGAGGAACTTGTCGTCAGAGGGAATGATATGCACGATATGAGGAAGTCCAAGGCGATTATCTCCCTCGTGCACGAATCCTCTATTTCGATGAATGAGCAGTTGTCGAAGTCCGTTGTCCAGATGTATGTGATATCAGTGTACCACCTGACATCGGGAATGTCTGAGATTAGATTGCCTGTCTGTGGCAATCTTAGCCTCGGGAAATGCGCCTCCCTGAGCAGGTGCATTTCACCCATGATGCGCCTTACCCTGTTCCTGCTTATGAATACGCCCTGTCTTCGCAGCAGCGCCTATATGCGGCGGTAACCGTATGCGATGTTCTTTCCGGCGCGCTCTTCAACGATGTTCCTCTTCTCTGTTTCATCGGCCCTGAGCCGCCTGCACGGAGGACACTCCGCATACCGGAATGTAGACATGCATATCGCTCCATATCCGGGCGATCTGGCGGTCTATGTACGGCACAGCAATGCCCATTTTACTGTCGCCCAATTAAATGTGACCGATTCCGCCTCCCGCAGGTCGGGTATGAAAATCACACAGTGTAACTATGACATTATGTTTATACGCAAAGAGGTAAAATCTGGCAGAAGTTACTTTAAGTTAAATTCGGGTTTGCTATGGTGGTCATGTCGTGACAGGGAATTACTTCGGCAATATGAAGCTGGGTAAACAGCTTACTGATAGGGCCCGAGAGCTTGCTCAGGAGAGGATAGAAGCCGAGGCCAGATTATCTGAGCTGGACGACTATTCATCCCTCTGCCTCAGGCTGGGTTTCAACTCCACCAGGTTCAGTGAAATATCAAAGGGTGCAAAAGAAAAGTTCGAATCGAAGGATTACCGTGGATGCATTTCGGATGCATCACGTGCAGTTTCAACACTGATCGAAGAACTGAACAGCATGTTCGGCTCGAGAATTGATTCAACCGTTAAGATTCTGGATTTCCTCGGTTCAAAGGGATCAAACGTGGTGCAGCTCAATGAAAGCCTGAAAGAGGTACGCGCAATGCTGGATGAGCATGCATATGAAAAGGCGGATGCACTGCTGACTGAAGTGTGGTCACGCGAAGAAAAGAATATATCCGAACTCTATTCGACAGAATTTTCCCGTGTCCAGAAAACGCTGGTAGAGGCAAAGTCGCGAGGCATGACGTTTGAGGGCGTGGACACTCTGCTTTCAGGTGCCAGGAACGAGATGGCCTCAAACAATTTCGAAAATGCATTCAGACTGCTGGATGAGGTGGCAGCCACAATAGTTTCAAAGTTCAGAAGCAGCACCGAAATGCAAATGAAGGCAATAGCCTCAAAAATAGATATCTCGAGACAATTTGGATTGGGCACTTCGTTGCAGAGAGAAAAACTGGATCAAATACAAACACTTCCTCCGGAGGAAAAGTTCGGTGAAATCCAGTCGCTCCTTTCGTCTCTCAACAGGGATGTCGAACACAGGTTAATGAGGGCATTCGAGGTAAATATCAAGACAATCCGTTCCGATCTGGGAAATAAAACCCTCCCGCCAAGTCTGACAAGCAACGCCTCCCTGCATCTGAAACAGATAGAAAAGACTCTCTCAGAGGGGGATTTCGAAAAGGCATACTCGTCGCTCAGGGATGTGGAGGCGGAACTGGAGAGAGCGAAATTCGATTACATCGCGCGAATCCTGCTGAACGGCAAGAAATATATCTCCGATGCAATCAGGAGTGGCGCAGATATTTCATCCGTCAACGAACAGATCCGGCAGGTGAGGGAACTGATGAAGAAGCGTCGCTTTGACGATGCTGTCAGGACTGCAGAGCTTGCAAACGAGGCGGCAAAAAAGCTTGCAGATCAGGTCACTCTTGCTGCCGAACTCCTCAGAACTATTGACACCGAGTATTCGCTTATAGCCTCACAAATCACGAATTCTGTAGATGCCAGTATAAAATATGCCGAGGCTAAACGGAAATATGGGCAGAAGGATTACTCCGGTTTTATTTCGGAGGCCAATTTACTGATTTCTGAAATGCATTTAATGCTTGAGGCATACTCTACGAGTCAGATTGATGCACTGGACAGGAAGATATCGGCCCTTGAATACCTGGGTGCCGAAACACTGGAACTCAACAAGTCTCTGGAAAACGCTGTTGTTCTGGTAAAGAATCGTGAATACAGCAGATGTCTGGAAATAGCCGCGAAGATGGATGCGGAGGCGGACGGCCTGATACGTCAGCTGAACACGTCGTGGATGAAGAAAGCCGGCGATTCGGCGGCTGTCTCAAAAGGAAATATGAGAGAGAGGCTGGAAAAGCTGATGCTTGATGCAAACAGCCTGCAGAAGAACGAGGAGTATTACAGGTCAGCATGCATTGCCAAAGACATTGTCGACTGGTCGAACAACGGTGATGTGTACCGGGTTCGCTCTCTTGTTCAGAGAACAAGAAGACTCATGTCTGTGGTTCAGTCTGTTTCAAGCAACTCCGTTGCAAGTATGATTGACGGGGCGGAGAGAAATCTGGACATAAGTGTCGAATCTGCTCTGAAGTCAGCGGGAGAGGCGCACGACATAATGTACAGCCTTCTGACAGACTACTTCACGAATGAAATGTCGGAACTCATGGGCATGGTTTCTGCATCGAGACGGAAGAAGGTGGAGATAGGCTACGGTTACAATCTGATTGGCAGGGCCCGAGCTGCGCTGAAGTTTGAAGATTTTGAAACAGCTACGAGAATGGTTTCTATGGCAAGAGAGGAAATACAGACAAAACTGAAGCACGTTGAAGAGATTGAATCCAGTCTGGAAAAAGCTGAGAATCTGTTTGCAGAAGGAAAGAGGGCAGGTGCCAACCTGCAGGATGTAGACGAACTGTTATCGGAAGCGCGGTCTGCCATCAAACGATATGATTACCCTTCTGCGGGCAGAATCGTTGCCGAAGTCAGTGAAAAGGAGGAGAGGGCGCTGGCATCCAGTCTTGCCGCAAAGGAAATCCTTGTTATGAAATCGCTTCTGCAGGTCGCGAGAACACTTTCTCTCGACACGTCGGATTACGATAAGATGCGGAGCGATTCTGCGACGCTGATGCGCGAGCGCAATTACTATGATGCGCTTGTTCTTGCCAGGAAGGCTGTCAGGGATATCGAGCTTGTGGTGCAGAATGCAATAGACAGTGCAATAAAGGCAGTCGCTGCAGACACCACGAGGGCCGAAATGGATGGAATAGATGTCAAACTGGTGGAGTCAAGGCTGGAAAAGGCCAGGGAACTGCTGGCATCCAGGCAATTCGAACAGGCATTCAACAGTCTGAGCCTTGCTGACAAGGAACTTGATTTTTCAAGAAACGCGATTACTGAGACAGCCGGTGCAATGCATACGGCTGAAGAATACGTCGAGCATCTGGATGAACTGGGAATTATTGACAGTAATGCATTAGGAATGCTCAGACAGTCCAAATCGCTTCTCAACAATGAGCAGCATCTTCTTGCACTCCAGACCGCCAGGAAATGTATCGAACTTTGTGCCGGATCCCTGAAACAAAAGGGTTCACAGATACTCAAGCAGTATTCCGACGAGCTTCTGAATATGGTTTCGGAAGATGAGAGAGAAAGTGTGAAACTCAGAGTGGAGGCGTTGAAACCGGAGCTCGCTGCTGGAAAGCCGGAAGGGGCCATCGGCCTTCTCTCTGTTAAAGAGTACTGCGAGAAGGTAAAATTGCAGGAAGAAATGTCGAAGAGGACGCTGGAAGTAACAGCAACAAAAGTTTCCGCCCTGAAACAGCAGGGTGTCGACACCGCGCCTCTCTATGAGGAAATTGAGGAGATGAGGAGACTGCTCGCCATCAGGAAGTACCGTGAGGTTATCGAGAAGGGATTCCGCATCGAGCAGATGATGGACGAACTCATGTCTGCCAGCAAGAAGGTAAATGAGAGGCTGGCGGAACTGGAGCAGAAGTTGAGCTCATATGGTGAGCTGGGAGTTCCGGTTCAGGAATGCGTGGATATGGCAGCCAGAATTACCGGCATCGTGGCGTCAGGGAATCCGTCGGAAGCGATTCCGCTAATCGCCGAATGCAGCAGGAATGCTGAGGAAGCGATTAACGGCGCCTGTCTTTCCACTCTGAATGCCCTCGAAAAGGCAGGAAAGGCTGCCGATGAACTGGGAATAGAGTTCAGGCCCGGGATTACGGAACAGGCGAGGAATGCCATGGTTGAAGGCAAACCGTTTGAATCGCTCTCCATCAGTTTCCACGGACTGAAGGATATATCGTTCGTAATACTGGAGACGCTGCAGGGAGCGCTGAGACGCGGTCTGGAGGGAATCGATTACCCGCCTGCACTTCTCGCTGATGCGATGAAACGCATTGAGTCCCTTGTCTCCGATCAGCGTTACAACGACGCAATGATGTATCTGAGGGAAACGAAAGAGCATGCCTCAGTGAAGGCAAAGACGGCAGCGGCCATTGAACCGTTCAGGACTGAATATCAATCTCTCTCACAGACATTGCGCAGGGCTGGAATTAACATTCGTGCTGTTGAGGGAAGGTTCAACGCGCTGCTCTCCGACTTGCCAGACAACGCCACAGCATCGGCCAGACAGATAATCGCCGAGATGCAGGATATGCGGGATATGATGCTTCCCTCTATTTCTATTGAAGAGCTGAAAGGCGCACCGGGATATGTGCTGATCATACGCAACGGCGGAAAGGCTGTTGCACTCAATGTTTCGGTTGAGGTGAAGGGACAGACTTTCAGTATGAATGATGTCATCGGTAATATGAAGCCAGGTCAGGAAAGGAAATTCAGTATTTCACCGTCTGCCACTGGCGAAGTGAGGGTGATTGCAAAGGCGCAGAGCCTTGTGGACGAAACCGTGAAGGTTTTCAGTCAGCTCTTCAGAATTGATGGAGGCTCGCTCGTCAGAGTCAGGTTGTGCCCGCATTGCAGGGGCAAGATAAGGGAAGGGCTGCATTCATACAGCTGTTCCTGCGGCAGGGAATACCATGAGCCATGCATTTCGAGGCTCAAGGAATGTGAATGCGGATTGCCTGTTCACACCTGAACAGGCTGACATCCTCAGTTTATAAAAGCGAGCGTGAAGCCCCCGAACTTGTTCTCGGGAGGATGTCACAATGCGATTCAGTGTTCTGAATAGAGCGGATGCAATTCCACCATCCTTTTCCATATTCCGTCGATATCTCCCTTCTTCACTCCTCTTAACATCTCCCTTGCCATCATGAAGCTTTTCCGCTCCTCCGGCGTGTACTCTCCGGGAACCGGGCCGAATGTGCTGCCGGATACCCTGTGTCCCAGCATGAATGAGAACAGGTATTTTGATCTGTTGATGTGATATGGGCTGGTTACGATTACCACCCTGGTGTAATCCAGGTGCTTTAGCAGAGCCGAGCAGAAGTACGCATTGCCGATAGTGTCAAGGCTGCTGTTTTCAAGCATGGCCGGTATTGAAGCCGCCGGGAATGATTTCTCATATACACGGTGCATGATCGAAGCTTCACTCACCGTACCGGCAGTCCTCCCGCCGGAAAACAGCATGATGCATTCGCCCTTCACAATTCCATTTGCAGTTTCGACGCCGCATCTGACCCGATTCACCATCTCCGGAGTCGCATAATCCCCGTCGGGCCTGCAGCCCAGAATGACCACGACTGTCAGCATTAATCGACATGAATGGAGAGCAGTAGAAAATGATTGCGCAGTCCGCCGGCAGATATTCGATGCTGTGAGCATCGCTGCTATGGCCGGAGTCGACCGGCCCGTTGCAGCGGGGATGATGGTGGACGGTTGCATTTCACCGACCCCGGTTACACGCATCCGTTTTTACAGAGGCGGTTGGCCGATGAAGCACCCATGGGCGCAGCATTCTCTCTGTGCATTCTGTTCTGACGGCGCTGTTGCGTGTTGCGGCCGATAACTCAACGGACGTACTGCGGTGGCGTTTTCAGCAGTTCGGAAACACTTCTGTTTATTTCCCGGACAAAACGCTCGTCCTTGATTGACTCCAGGTTTATCTCAAGGTTTTCATAGGCGCCTTTCAGTGCTGCGTCTGCCATGATGAATCCTACAATCGCATCCGAGCGGCTGTTTCTGTTTCCGAATTCAACCATGAAACCCGCCAGCTCCTGAAGTTCAGCGCAGATATTCATAACCTCCAGCGGAACCACGGTGGCCTTCTTGAGGGTGCTCTGTATCCGCTCGAACCGTTTGAGTTTCTGCAGTTCTGTCTCCCTGGGCAGTGAAAATGCCTTCATTACTGCTTCAAAACTCCTGGCGTCTCTGTCTGCGAGCCTGAGAAGTGCCGCCGACATTCGTTCACATTTCCGCCTGATGTCCATGGCCCGTCTCTGCACACCTGCATACGCTTCCTTTCCAATCGTGAGGTTGCAGTCCATTACAATCAGCGCTGCGGCCGTCGCGCCTACGATTGCTGAAGCCGAGCCTCCGCCCGGCGTCGGCGCCGACGAGGAGAGTTCCTTGATGAATTCTGAAATCTTCTTGTCTGAATAAGGCATCATTCACCCCTTCCGCTGGAAATCATATCCAGCAGCCGCGACTCTATCATCTGGCTTTTATCGAACTCCATCAGCTTAAGTTTTTGCCTTCCGATCTCTATAAATTCCGAAGCGGGAACCATTCCAACAACTTCACTCCCGGCCACTGTATGCCCTTCAGTTCCGGCTTCCTCGGCCACTCTGTCGTATACGCCAGCCATCCCCGTCTTCGACAGATCGGTGAGATTAATGGAGACCTGTGCCATATTTTTCTCCTTTATGAAGAAGCCCAGTGCTTTGACACCGGGCATTCCTCCGTCTCTCTCCCGGATCTTCTTTGCTATCCTCTTTGCCACGGAGACATCAGCCGTGTTCAGGTATATGTTGTAAGCCACAAGAATCGGTCTTGCTCCGACAACAGTGGCGCCGGCAGTCGGGTGAAGGGCAGGACCGCCGAAATCAGGTTTCCGCTCCTCATCGGTCAGAATAGTTTCCCTGAGCCCTTCATACTCTCCTTTTCTTATGTCTGAAAGGTTCTTTCTGCCGGGTCTTCTCGCAGACTGTTCATAAAGGTACGTTGGTATGCCAAGCTCATCAGAAATCCGCTCTGCAATGGCAACCGAGAGTGATACACACTCCTCCATGCTGACGTCTGAAAGCGGGATGACAGGTATGACGTCCGTTGCACCTATTCTCGGGTGTTCGCCACTGTGCCTGTTCATGTCTATGAGTTCCAGTGCAGTTCCGGCAGCCGCAAATGCGGCATCCGCCACCGATGCCGGTGTTCCGGCGAAGGTCAGAACGCTTCTGTTGTGCGAGGCGTCCATTTCAGAGCCTAATACCATAATACCGCGCACGTTTCTGATTGAATCTTCAATGCGCTTTACAACATTCGCGTCTCTGCCCTCACTGAAATTCGGAACACATTCGATCAGTTTGGTCAATTCAGCACCTTCTGATATTCCAGCATCCGCCGGGGATAAGGCGATAGCAGCGCATATATTATCATTTTATTCCAGGAACAGCTTCTTCCTTTTTCCAGGCAATTGGAGACACAGAAACCGGTGAGACTGCCAGTATCTTATTCCTCACGTTTGCTACGAGATGTCTGATTTCATCGCTGCTGTACTTATCAATTTCTCCCCTGTCCGCGAGCTCTGCAGCGGCAGGGTCAAAAGGCAGTTTACCCAGCAGGTCAAGTTTAGCAAGCATCTCCGTGTCCCTGCCGCTGTCGTGAGGGTACATATTCACTTCTTCACCACAATGCGGGCATTTCAGATAACTCATATTTTCCACAAGGCCAAGAACCGGAATCTTTGTTACGCGCGCCATGTCAAGTGCCTTTTCCACTATCATGTGCGCAAGTGATTGTGGCGTCGTGACAACTATGACACCGTCCAGCGGTATCGACTGGAAAACAGTAAGCTGTGCATCGCTGGTCCCTGGCGGAAGGTCGAGCAGCAGAAAATGCAGATCTCCCCAGTCAGTCTGCGAGTACATCTGGTTAATCGCCCTTGTCACTAGCGGCCCTCTCCATACGACAGCCTGCGTCTGTTTTTCCAGTATCAGATTCATCGAGATCAGTTTTATTCCGTCTCCTGTTCTTGCCGGTATCAGCATTTTCTCTGTCGCGGCTGCCCTGCCGCCGACACCCATGATTTTTGCCATGCTGGGTCCAGTGATGTCCGCGTCGAGTATGCCGACACTGAATCCTTCTCTCATCAGTTCGCTGGCAATTACCGCAGTTGTAAGCGACTTTCCGACTCCCCCTTTTCCGGAGACTATTGCTATGATGTGCTGAATTCCCATTTTTCCGAATCTGAAAATGCCAGGCGCAATCTCAGTCGCACCTTCCGGTTTTTTCTGACTCCTTCTCTTCCTCAATTCTTCAGAAAGGGCGAATTGTTCCTCTCTTGTCATCACACCGAGTTTCAGCTCGACCTCTTCCACTCCTGGCACATTCTTAAGTATCGTCCTGATATCAGATTCTATTGTCTTCTGCAGCGGGCAGCCCTGCACTGTCAGCGCTATCTCAACGCTGACCTTTGAACCGTCGATCCTGATCCCTCTTACCATGTTGAGTTCGACTATGCTTATCCCAATCTCAGGATCCATCACAGGCCGCAATGCTTCTGTTATCTGCCTCTCATTCACCGTTAAACTCCCACTCGAATAGTCGAAAGCCGTCATGGCACGTGTATCCCCCGTTAATCTCACATAGGTGCACTCCGCAGGAGGAGTAATGTGCCAGAAGCGGGCCGGAAGTTTTGCGAAGCAAGACCGGGTGGTGTATGGGTGGTGTGAAACACCAAGCGAAGCGAAGGTGTGCAGCACCACCCATACACCATGAGCGGCGAGCAGGCGAGCGAAGGGCACATAGTAATTGGCGG
>DAHXLZ010000133.1 GCA_027365715.1 Methanomassiliicoccales archaeon
ATACAGAGAGAGACGAGGAATTTCGATATCGATGTCAGGGAGGAGACGGCTCTTCAGAAATCTGCCGTAATTACCGTTTCACCCGGAGGAGTACCCAAGCAGAGTATTCCAAGAGTTATGTCGCACGTTGACGACATAGATACGCTGCTCAGGGGCAATGTCGATCTCATGGCCGTCATGATATTAACGCGCAGATACGGCGGAAATGCATCCATCGGGACACTGGAAGTCGAGGGGAAGACTGCCACCTTTCTCACAATTCTGCTTCCGCTGAGCGCCTGAACGCGTCAGCTGTTTTCTTCGAGGAATTTCTGCACGTCGAGGGCTGCCACACACCCCATTCCAGCGGCGGTTATTGCCTGGCGGTATCTGTGGTCGTGAACATCGCCTGATGCAAAGACTCCTTCGACGTCCGTCTTGCTGCCGTCGTGTACGCTGATGTATCCTTTCTTGTCCAGCGGAAGCTGTCCTCTGAATATATCGGTGTTTGGCCTGTGCCCGATGGCTACAAACAGTCCTCCGATCGCAAGATTCTTCGATTCCCCCGTGTTTACGTCTTTCAGGACGAGACCGTTGACTGTCTTCTCGCCTGTCACCTCCATAACCTCGCTGTTCCAGATGAACGATATCTTCTCGTTGTCGAATGCTTTCTTCTGCATGAACGGAGAGGCGCGCAGCTTGTCTCTTCTGTGTATTATGGTCACATGTGAGGCGTATCGTGTCAGAAACAGTGCTTCTTCCATTGCCGAGTCACCGCCACCAGCTACTGCCACATGGACATTTTTGAAAAATGCGCCGTCGCATGTCGCGCATCCGGAAACACCCCTTCCCATGAACTTCCTCTCCGATTCAAGATTCAGCCAGAGGGCGCTTGCACCTGTAGCCACTATCACAGCTCGCGAAAGATATTCATCCTCCCCGGCCATTATCCTGAACGGTCTCGTGCTGAAGTCAACCGCGCTGACGTCGTCATCGACGAAATCAGTGCCGAATCTGGTCGCCTGCTCTCTCATCTTAACCATCAGGTCAGGGCCCAGTATGCCCTCCGGGAATCCTGGATAGTTTTCCACATCACTCGTGATCATAAGCTGTCCGCCCGGTGTTCTCCCAGAAATCACCAGAGGCCGGAGAAGGGCGCGTGACGCATATACCGCGGCCGTGAGCCCTGCGGGACCGGACCCGATGATTATCACATTTCTTTTTTCCATGTTCATTTTCTGCCGAACGAAGTTAGATTGAACTGAATTAAAAATCTTTGCAGGTGAAATTGCTGTAATCTGCCTGTATCTTCAATGCCAGGGACCAGTTTACACGCCATTTGATTCGGTAACGACATCAGTTTACAGTGCGGGAATAAAGGAAGAATGTCAGTGGGGCAGACATTCGCTGGCATCATCGCAGATTAATCTGCGAATCAGGGGGGTCTGTTCCTTTGCCAGGCTGTCTGGCATTATTAGTCCACGTCACCATCCAAATCCATTCCGGGAGAGGTGTCCTGTTGTCGGCAAATCGCATCCGAAGGTACTGATAATTTCAGTTGCGGCATCAGTACAATAACTGTAAGTAAGGTGATTAGCGCCGAGTGTGATATCCTCTCTGGCCTGAGGACCGTGGGAATGCGCTCGTGATTCTTTCAGTGTACCGGCAACTCATTGCCACATAAAAATCAGAGTTTGTGCGGCGTTGCCAAAACGCTCTGGTGGTTCAGTGCCCTTCTCCTCGGCACTTTGTACCTCAGAACTTCGTCGAGAGGATGGCCGAGATAATCGCACAGGATGACGAGACGCTCCAGCGTGAACGGCTGGGCACCGTTTATGAGTTGCCTCACGCTCCATCCTGGATGGACTCGCGACCTGTAGCCCAGTATTCTTCCGAGCTGATTGACGCTGCCTGCTTTCTCAATACCTTCTGCAAGCAGCACTTCTCTGAAGTCGGCTGCCAGCCATATCTTCTCATTTCGCATCCCGTCGGAAGTGCTGCGCAGTTCCGTCACTCCTTCTGCCATGTCTACGCAAAGTTCATGCGCTTTATATGCGAATTTTGGTTCAAGCGTTTGACAGGACAACGAAATCCGAAGTCTTGTGCTTAATTTTGTCATGTGATCCAAATGCCAAAAAACTAATGATGACGACGGGATTCAGGAGTGTGTCCGTAACAGCAGTTAAGGCAGGTTCGGCAGTCCACCCCAGAGATATGTACGCAGTTTATTTCCAGAAGCACGGTGATTCAGACGTTCTTGAGACGGGACGGCTGCCCGTTCCTTCCCCGTCTCCCCACGAAGTGCTGATTCGGGTAGAGGCAACCTCTGTCAACAGACTCGATATCGCAGTTAGGAAGGGTTTCCCCGGCCTGTCGCTGGGTTGGCCGCACATTCCAGGCAGCGACGCAGTTGGTCGCATTGAGAGCACTGGCAACGAGGTCACGGGGTGCGAGCCGGGACAGAGAGTTGTGATTAACCCCGGCATAGCCTGCGGAAGATGCAATCGTTGCCTTTCAGGAAAGAGCACACTGTGCGATCGCTTTGTCATCGTGGGAGAACAGATTAACGGAGCGTACGCGGAATATGTGACTGTTCCCTCCCTCAACATCAAACGCGTACCGGCTGACTTTCCTCTGATAAAAGCCGCTGCGGCTCCTCTTGCCTATATCACAGCCTGGCACTCCCTCGTAACAAGGGCCGGACTCAAATTCGGCGACAGAGTTCTTGTCTCCGGCGGAAGCGGGGGAGTGTCGACCGCCGCCATACAGATAGCGCGACTGTTCGATGCCCACGTCGTCGCGACCACGAGGGCAGAAGAAAAAGCTGAACGACTCCGCGCAATAGGCGCCTCGGAGGTCATTGTCACAGGCAAACCTGAAGGCTGGGCCAAATCATACATGTCCTCCGGCGGGCGTCCGTTCGACATAGTGATTGACTCGGTGGGCTCTGCGCTGTGGAAGGACAACATGCGACTCCTGGGAAGAGGCGGCAGACTCGTCAACTACGGGAGGACATCAGGTGGCGAAGTCTCCATGGATCTGTCGTTCGTTTTCTGGAAGCAGCTGCAGGTTATCGGTTCCACAATGGGAGATCCTGGTGATTTCGAGACTGTCATGAATCTTATATTCAGCAGAAAGCTTGATCCGGTTGTTGACCGTGTCTTCCCTCTGCGCGAAGCGGCAGAGGCGCAGGATTATCTGGAAGCTTCCAGACAGACGGGCAAAGTGGTGCTGCTCAATGGTGAACGGAATTCTCCTGAGGATCGGGCGGAATAACGAAGCAACAACTCGAACGGACGTTTCTATGATGCAATCTGTCCTGATATTCCTTTTTGCATTTCCCGCTACGCTCGTCAATCGGACCGGTATGAAATGACCAGACTCTGTAGCTTTGTGAACGACATTCATATTAGTCAATGCTATCGTACACAGTAAAGAAAGAAAATAAACTTAAATATCAATTGCAACAATCAGAATACAGTGATTCATACGTTTGATGTTGCAGTTACCGAGAAGGCAATTGAGAAGGTTAAAACACTCATGCCGAAGGAAAACGACAAGCCGGTCTTTCTCAGAGTTTATGTTGCCGGGGGAGGCTGTGGAGGTTTCAAGTACGGACTCAGCTTTGAGAATAAGGCCGACATGCTCAACGATTTCAAGCTGGAAAAGGCGGGCATCAGCATAATCGTGGACAGGGAGAGCGCGGCTTATCTTGAAGGCACTGAAATCGACTACGTGGACAGCCTTGAGGGCTCGGGCTTCACATTCATCAATCCTAACGCCAAGAGCACATGCAGCTGCGGTCAGTCGTTTACCGCCTGAAGACTGCTGTCCAGTCCCAGCTTTCTGAACAGCAGCTTCTTCCCCTCTTCGAGGTTATCGAGGCCGAGCACAAACTCCACCCTGCCGTCCTTCCTGTTGATGATGTAGGTCGAGTTTACCTTCACCCTTGATCTGTCTAGCTTCTTCAGAAGCTTGGCGAGGGATCCCGGCTTGTCATCTATGACGACCGTCACTATCTCGTCTTCCGTGAACTCGTATTTCCCATGATTCAGCATATCTCTGCACGTCAGTTCGTCAGAAGTTATCAGTCTGACCTGCCTAGAATTGGACGAACTGCTCATCGTAAGCGTGATTATGTTTATGCCGCTGCTTCCAAGTGTATCTGTCAGTTCGGCAAGTCCACCGTCTTTATCTGTCAGGACGACGGAAAATTCCTTCGTTTCTACCCCTCTGTGGAAGAGTGCTTTCTCTGTATTTCAACTTTCTTTTACTGTTTCCGTCGATCGATGCCACTGCTCGCCCATCAGCACCCTCTCCGCCGTCGAAGGATGCGTGGCGAACAGTATCCGCCTCAACAAGTGAGGATTGTCATCCATGAGGTTGATGTCGCACAGTCTCTTCTCACCCGAAATGAACGCAACCGGATCTTGGCACAACTCCAGCGAAAACATGTCGGCTCTCCTCTCCCTCCTCCTTGACAGGTAGTTTTTCAGCGGCGCAAGCGCTGCGCCCGTTATCGTGAGTGTTACGGAGAACAGAAGAAGGATATACGGATCCTCCGAAGAATAGATTGAATGTAATCTGAGTGCAACGCCATAGACAAGATAGAGGAGGTAGGCTGAGGCATACGATATCACAATCTGAGAGAGCATGGACCTGAATGAGTCACCAGCGAGATAATGACCGAGTTCGTGCGCAGCAATGCATCTCGCCTCACGCGGGGTGAAACGCCGAATCAGGTTATCGAAGAGCACGATTCTCTTGTTCTTTCCAATGCCCGCCACAAAAGCATTTGCCATCCTGGATCTGGAGCTTTCGTTAATTACGTAGATGTCGAGCTCCTCCAGCGAGAGCGATCTGAGCAGCGAAGTAATCTCACGATGCGTTTCGCCTTCCTCGAGCAGACTGAGCTTGCGGAAGAACCGGAGGGCAAGCAGTGGAATGAAGCGGGAATATGCGATTACAAACAGCACGTATGCGGTAGCCGCGAGAAGCCACCAGAAACCGGAAAGCATCATGAGTGCAAAAAGCAGCACCGATGCGCCGGCGGCAACTGCTGCCGACAGTAATAATGCCTTCAGACTGTCAGCAAGCCATTTGCCCGCACCCGCCGTCGTTATTCCGCTTCCGCTTCTTATCGAGTGAATCCAGTATGCGAACGGCATGCTCCCGACATAGAATATCAGGACAAGCAGTGCCGAAAACACTGCGGCGCGCATAAACCATGGAAAGCTCATTAGCGCGAATCCCAGCCATACTCCGGGACCCCCGAATGTAATCAGCATCAGGAGAGAAGTTTCGAAGGCAGATGAGACAACCGATGCGCGGAACAGCTTCGCGGACAAAAAGCGTGCTTTCCGCCTGAGCTCAGCATCAAATGCATAGGGGTACACTGGCGCGTCGACGGACGCAGCACTGCTCATTTCGGAATCGGTGTCCTTCGTTAGTCACCACCACTCTTTCATGCGTGCACTGGCCGGAAACGCCCAACGCCCGGTGCTCTAAGCCTTCCTCTTTTTAGCCGGCTCTTCCAGTTCCCTTAGCTTGTGCGAAAGGTTCAGCGCGGCACTCTCCTTTACCGTCGAGAGCGCTATGATTGACTTTGTCCTGCTGAAATGACCGGATCTTGAGAGCCCGAGTATTATCTCCTCAAGTGTAGCCATGTTCTCTGTCTTGACCTTTATTATGAGGTCCTCATCCCCCGCGAGATGATAACATTCCTGTATATCGGTGATGCTGTTTATGAGGTCAACTACCTTCTGATCGCCCAGCGATCCGCCTGTTTTGAAATAGAGCATTATGAATGCAGTTATGCCGAGATTGACCTTCCTGGGATCAACAATTGTCCTGAATCCGGTGATGACACCCTGTTTCATCAGAGACTGAACGCGTTGATGCACGGTGGGTGCAGCAAGCTTCACCCTCCTGCTTATTTCCTTGAGAGACGTTCTTGAATTCTCCTGAAGCGCTTCGAGGATCAATATATCTTTTTCGTCCATTTGCGGCGCATATTAACTTTTATTCGGATAAATCTTTCTAT
The DNA here is from genome assembly GCA_027365715.1 of Methanomassiliicoccales archaeon. The sequence goes on from DAHXLZ010000133.1 coordinate 6,023, forward strand.
AATCGTGTTTTTTTAGTCAAATATCGTTATCAGATGAATAATTTTCATAATAATGCTTATATAGTGAATATTTTTAGGACAATGACACGAACAAACTAGGATGTGAAGAAAAATGTGGGATATGCTCATACTAAATTCAAGCGTACAGAACAGTTCCAGGCGAAAGAATTACATGGATCTCCTCGCGGCCGAGAATGCCAGGAAGGAATCACACAAGGACCATCATCCAGGTAGAACTCTGAAACTTCTTGGAAGGGTTGCCGGTAAGATACATTTCTGATCCTGAACGCCGTTGAATCAGGATCGAAACCATTTTCAATCTTTTTCGCCTCAGTACCGAACGTCATTGGATATTCACAGCGAAGGGCTGACTAACCTGATTTCGGCGGAACCTTTTTGCATTTCGACGATATGCCGTCTGCTGTGATATCATGTCTCTCAAAGTCGTGAGCACGGAAAACGCTCCTGCCGCAATTGGACCTTACTCCCAGGCAATAGACTCGGGCAATGTCATTTTCTGCTCCGGGCAGATAGGCCTTGATCCTGCTACCGGAAAAATCATATCTGAAGATGTGGGTGCGCAGACAGCAAGATGCCTTGCCAGCGTCGATGAAGTGCTCACTGCTGCCGGCCTCACCCGGGCACAAGTTGCCAAGACAACTATTTTCCTGACAGATATGGCCGATTTCGGGAAAGTAAACGAGGTGTACGGTGCATACTTCGGCACGCACAGACCAGCGCGATCCACTGTGACGGTTGTC
>DAHXLZ010000178.1 GCA_027365715.1 Methanomassiliicoccales archaeon
GGCTTTGTTTCAAGTAGTTTCTGGTCCCGGTTTTTGTGTATTTCCTGACCAGTGTTCCAGGAAACCCAAAGGATTTTGCAATCTCACCTGCTGTCTCGCCTAACACGTTTGGAATCAAACCCTCAACTGCAGACCCTGTAACCTCGCCGATAAGAGTTGTTCTCGGATGTTTCAATTCTTGAATTTTTTGTCGGATCGATTCTGCTTCTTGGAGAAAACATCTCATTTGAATGTTGATTTGTTCCGGAGTTCTTGTAGTGTAAAGCATCATATTCAACCCACACGTCGCATTTCAGTCCGGCAACAATCTTTCATAGTTTCACCACCTGCATAAACTGCCTCTGCACCTCGGGCGTGATGACCAGGTAATAGCGCATCGTGGTCAGCACGCTCGAATGCCCGAGTCTGGCAGAGATAATCGGTATGGGCACATTGTTCTCCAGAAGATAGATGGCCAAACCATGCCTGAACATGTGCGGGTGAACGTCAATCCCCGTCTCTTTTCCATACGCTCTCACAATCTTCCAGGCCTGCACCTTGGAAAAATCACACAGCTTTCCGCCGACTGCATAATTCCTGAGATAGTTGCTGACCTCGAGCAGGAGACCATCATCAAGCGGTATGGTGTTGGTGTTTTTCCTCTTCTTCACACTGAGGTTGAGAACTTTCCTGTCGAAGTCGAAATCCCCAGGCATGATGTTCAGTATGTCGCCTATCCTGCCTCCGGTTTCCCACATCAGCCGCAGGAGCAACTTGTCTCTATCGCGGTAATAGCGCGCCTTCTTCGCCCACTGTCCTGCCGATGAATACTTCGTTTCCACCGCATTGAGAAGATTCAGATACTGTTCCCTTGTGATGTGCGGCGGGAGCTGGTCATACTCCTTCAGCCTGAGTGCACCCTGCGCATATGGCATCATCCCCTGCACTGTGCGTCAGACCTCCGGGGAACCGTATATGTTCGCACCTGCAGAAGGCCGGGAACTGTCCGCACGTGGGGCAGGCTCCGACACTGTCTGTCGGCTTTCCACACTTGCAGAATTTTGTATGAGACATCGGCCGCTCCAGGTTTGCATTGCGAGTTAATCGTTTTTCGGAATGATTAACTTTTTCCTAGGGTCCCCGCAACGACCCATGTCTGAAAACATGTCCGGAACTAGGGAAAAGTTAACTTTTGTGTATCAAAGATTAACCAGCCTGAAATTTAAGAAACCGGCCAGCAACAACAAACAGCAAACCTCAATTGGGATGTTTCAGGGCCTTTGAACAGCATGTGTTGTGAAACCGATGGTGCAGATTGAAGGTTCAATGAGCCCAACGTCCAGTGTATGCAATGGCGAATGACCTCGGCTTGAGTGTTTTTGCATCCCCCAATCGGCGATACGAACCAAGGCAGTTTCACTTCAAAACACCGATGCCAGAAAGCATCAGATAAGCCGCCAGCGCCAGTAGTGTGAAAGTTATCGCCCAGTCTTTCCATCCCAATTTCTGGTACCAATACTTCATTGATTCTATCATTCACCCATGCATATTTGTATTTTCAGGAACGTTTCATCCTGAAAGATTAACCACGGTTTCCTTTCTCTCAATCTGTGAAAATATCATGTTCATGGTATGTGCGTCAGCATTCAAATGCCGATTGCAAGACCGATGAGCGCAAGCCCTAAAAGTAAGTAATAAGGGCGAGAGGCTCTACGAACCGCTTCAGATCTCATACTATCTGATTCATTCTTGACTACTTATGGATTGAGTTTAGAGATGAAGGAATCCGATGACATAGATACCGATGACAACAAGCAATCCCGCCGTCACAAAGGAGGCAATCGCTTCAGCTTTGTACCGTCTTCTCAGCACATTTCTGTTCATTGAAAATAAAGATGCAATGGCATGACTTATAACTTTCCTTTCATTTTCTCTTCTCTGTCGATGCCATAAGCAATGCTGCCGGAAATAGCAGCTATAAGAAACCAGAGCGAAGCTGCCTGAATTCTGGTTAGGCTGAACAGGTCGACCATGGCATTCCCTGCTGGTATCGCAAACGCGGCTGCACCAGCAAGAACTGAAATGACCGCCAGTATTCCCAGAGCCTGTTTTGAATTTGTTTTTTGTTTCTTCGTCATTGCACAAGCACCGCCCTCATTCCTCGTGTCTGCGTGACGGCCCTATTGTAACAGAAGCGGCAGAGATGGCGCCAGTTGAATGTGTACAGCCTGCCTTTGGTACGGCAGTTCTGGCAGACGCCTCGTTTTTGACAGGAACCCTGCCGGATATTCATCTCGTTACCTCAGTGTTGCATGTTTTTGTTCCTTCCCGCGTTTACACAACTGCTGCAATCTCCCTTCTTTCACGCTCCGCAGGAAGCGGGTACTCGCGTTCGAGTTCCCTTCCATTCCTGATTTTATCACCTTTTTCCCTGAAGCTGTACAGCTTGCCGGACCTGAGAATCGTGATTGGCCCCCTGAATGATGTCACGTCCTTGACTTCGTTGTCGCTGTATGCGAGAAAGAAATCTTCGCCAGGTGCACCTGCGAGTCTGAACCCCTTCGGTAGCCTGTTTGCGTTCCAGACTTTTCCCTTGTACCTTCTATCCACCGCCGCAAGGTCTCTGAGCTGTGCCGCTGAATAACTTGTGTTCTTCGACGGGTCCCAGAAGTCGGGGTTGGCGGTGAAACCGAGGAACTGGATGTGCGTCACAGGAATGCCTCCCCACGAAACAACACCGGATTTCAATGCCTTTGGACTGTAGACAGACGCGTCTGTCTCGAGCTGATGTTTGAGCGTGTCCTTCATGATGCTATCAGTCGAATTGGCCTCAGTCTGAGTTATTATCCATCTGGCGACGTTCATTGCCCTGTCGATGCTTTCCTCGCCCAGCGCCATGCCCGTTTTCTTCTTTGCATCCCGGAGCCATCCCTTGATGTATGCGGCGGAATCCTTATCGAAGTCAAAGCCGAAATGCTTTCCGACAAGGAAAGCGGAGAGTTCTGCCTCAGTCTCGTTGATGCCATAGGGCCGTTTACTCGTCGTGTGTTCAAGCCTGGCATGTGACAGTTCATGGATGAGTGTGTGGAGTGTGTTCACATTCTCGGTCGGCACCTTCATCACCTTGATGCGGTCGCCTTCGGAAGTGTGCTGAGTGTATCCCAGCGCTCCTGTTGTGATTGTGCCCTCCTCGACTTTGTAATGCTGCCCGGCCACCTTCTTCAGTACTTCGTAGAGTTGAGAGGCCCTCCTGAATTTCACTTCTGCATTCGAGGCGCCGGGTTTACCGTTCAGCTTTGTCTGAGATATGTCATAGACCTTTCCTGTACCAAATATGTGTGCCGGATGCACCTGATTGGGGAACCTGTCTGCAATCTGAGACTCTATATCTTCATCTGTCAATCCCTCTGCCCGCTTCTTCTGTATGAAATGCAGGACCTCTCCTGGCATACCTTTCTTCGGTGCCCCGATTGGGTGAAGAACGATGATGCTGTTAGCGTTTTCCTTCAGCTCCCGTCCAAACAGCTTCCATTCACGCGCATTCCTCACGATTGTTGCATTTTCATCCTGCATTGCGATGAGGATTGAATTGTATGGCGAGTAATCACCAAGTGTGCCAGAGTACTTCTCGAGGGCAAGGAGCAGCTGGTCCACATTCGTTATTTCCGCGACTCTTTCCAG
>DAHXLZ010000185.1 GCA_027365715.1 Methanomassiliicoccales archaeon
AGGTTCAGTCTGCCTCTGATGTTTTCCTCGAGGCATATCCTGATGGCGTTGTTGACCATATCACGGAACAGATGTAACACTTCCGTGAGTTCGACGTTCTGCTCAAATCCAAACCGGATACCTTTTACAGCAGACACAGACTGTTGAGCGCTGTTCGGATATTTCAAACTGCCAACCATCTCGGAATATCGGGGGAAATTTGACAGCGTTTCTTTTTGCCATCTCACAGCCGATTAACAGGCAGCGGCTCAATGCACAATTTTCAGACAACCAGCAGAAAAACCATATTTTACCGTGTAAGTTCGGAACACAACTGTGTCACTTCTAACCGATTGCAAGGACATCTGCATTTCAGGACAGCGCCGCTTCTACTATTCCCGATAGAATGTGCCCGATGAGTATGTGGCACTCCTGTATCCTCTGAGTATTTCCCGATGGGACCCTGATATCCAGATCCGTGGTTCCATCAGGGAAACCAGCCTCACCCGTCAGTCCAATGCTTTTGCAGCCAATGCTCTTTGCTCTCTTCAGTGCTTCAATGACATTCTTCGACTTTCCACTTGTCGACAGGCCTATCACAACATCCCCCGGCCGGCATATTGCCTCCACCTGTCTGGCAAATACCTCATTAAATGAATAATCGTTTGCAATTGCAGTCAGTATCGATGTGTTGGTGGTAAGTGCTGTGGCATCAATCGCCCTCCTTTCCTTCTTGAACCTTCCCACGAGTTCTCCGGCAATGTGCTGGGCATCCGCGGCACTGCCGCCGTTGCCGAATATCACCATCTTTCCGCCATTTCTGTAGGCGCTTGCCAGCAAATTGCCGGCTGCCGCTATTTTATCCCCGGCTGAAAGCAGGGATTTGTGCACGCCGATTGCTTCCTCTATCTCGGCCTGAATTTCATCTTCCACCTTTGCTGACAGGAGCTCACCAGTTTCTCACTAATCGCGAAGTAAATTATAAAGAGAACTGATTGAAGTGCCACCATCAGGCTAATCATGGATTGCGGGATGATGCCGGAACCGGTTCTTCCGGCCTCGAAAGATTTATTAACGCTGCTATTTTGTCAGCAGCTAACCGGCGCAGGTGTTTATCATGGGCAGCACTGTAATATTCGGAGCAGACGGCTACATAGGGTGGCCCCTTGCGGTACATCTTGGAAATACGAGAAAAGACAAAATCATTCTTGTTGACAACCTTTGCACAAGACGTCTGGTCAAGTCTGTGAAATCAGATACCCTCGTCCCCATTAAATCCATGAGTGAAAGGCTGAAAGCATACAGCAGGGCGACGGGAAAGAGCAATCTCACGTTCATTGAGGCTGATGCCCGCGATCCCAAATCAGTCGACAGGGTAATTGCAAAATACAAACCGGAAACAGTTGTGCATCTTGCACAGCAGAGATCTGCTCCTTTCAGCATGGTAGACCAGGAACATGTGCTCTACACTGAACTGAATAATATAGCAACAAACGTAAACATCCTGTTTTCAATGGTCAGGCATGTCCCGGATGCCCATTTGCTGAAGATGGGGAGCATGGGAGAATACGGAACTCCCGGCATAGAAATTGCCGAAGGCGATCTGGAGGTTGAGAGGAAGGGAAAAAAGGCCAGTGTCATGTTTCCGAGGATGGGTCAGAGCTGGTATCACCTGAGCAAGATTTTTGATACATACAATGTGGCCCTGGCAAACAGAATATACGACACATGCGCCACAGACGTGATGCAGGGCGTTGTCTATGGAACGAGAATCGACGAAATCACCAATGATGCACTCGCCACAAGATTTGACTTTGATTCGATATGGGGCACAGTAATAAACAAATATGTTGTCCAGGCCGTTCTGCTCAACAAACTGCTCATCTACGGGAAGGGGAAGCAGACACGGGGATTTCTTTCGCTGTACGACAGCGTTAACTGTTTGACGCTGCTTCACGACAATCCGCCGGGGAAAGGCGTCAGCCGTGTTGTTAACCAGATTGACGAGATATTCGACACGTTGCAGCTTGCAGAAAAGGTGCAGACAATTGGAAGGGAATTCGGTATAGAAGCGGAATTTGAGTATGTTGAGAACCCGAGAGTCGAAAGGGAAGAGCATATCTACGACGTCGAGCACCGCATATTGCCATCGCTGGGCTTCAGAAGAGAGAAGAAAATCGAAGACGTCATAAGGGAGATTTTCCAGGTTGTCATTGAAAACAGGAAGCGGGCGGCGTCAATGAAAAAGCTCGTTTACCCCACGGTTTACTGGCGGACCGCGACACAGTTGTCTGTGAAGGGATTTTCACTGCCAAGAGACATTGTGAAGATGAAAAGCAGGTAGTTGTTGAGTAGCGCAGTCTCCAGCGCTCTCCGAATGCCGCCGGAGTTGAAATTTTGCGGGCAACGGTTATATACGAATACCGTAAGTATTAAGCTGTCAGGTAAACCGCTTGAATGATAACGGGACAGCGCAGCAGATAAAGTGCAGGCTCTGCGGGGGCGATCTGGATAACGAAGGCAGATGCGTACTCTGTGGCCAGCCTTCAATCACCGGCAGCACTGGTGCCGATGGCAGTTCGGTCAACACAGATGCTGGCGTTGCGGAGGATAATTTTGATACAATGGAGCAGTTCCGGCCTCCCGTCGAAAGCAGTTCAGAACTCAAATCGATTGTGAGATGGCTTTCCGACAGTGATGATGAACTGATAAATCCGTTCGAAGACGATGCTGAGCAGACACCCGAGGCTCTACCACAGGAAACCGGAAGTGAGCCTCAGACAGCTGAATCTGCCACAGAAGAGGCAGGCGAAAGGGAAGTGGAGCTTCGCAGGAAGCTTGCAGAAGCCGAGTCGACAATAAGCAGACTCAGAATGGAGGTCAGGGCAATCGAATCCGTCACAGTCATGGGTGCCGGTGATGCGGAAAGGAAAGTGACCGAGCTTGTCAAGCTTCAGGCCGAATATGAATCCATGCTGAAAGACAGCGAAAAGACGATCAGAGAGTTGCGCAACGAACTCAAATTCCGGGAGGAAAGGACGAAAGACATTGAAGGCAAACTGAGGTTCAAGGAAGAGGAGTTCAACAAACACGAGGTGGATCTTCAGCACAGAGAGGAGATAATGAAAGAGGAACTCAGGCAGATTGAGCTGAAGAAACAGCAGATGGGCTCGATGAAGGAACTGGAGCTCAAGAAATCCCTGGAGGACCTTCAGGAACAGATAAAGCAGAAGGAAGAAAAACTCAGGTCCGCTGAGAAATATATCGCCCAGAAGGAAAGCGACCTGAAGCAGAGGGAAAACCTGCTCATCGGAAAGGAGATTGTTGCATTTGAAGAGTCGGCTATTGCCGAAATCAAACAGGACAAGGTCAAGACGGGCACCGCCAGACTGGACGATCTCCTGTTAGGCGGGATTCCCGTTGGCGCACAGGTCATAATCTATGGACCGCCATTCGTAGGAAAAGAGGTGGCGATGAATGTATTTGCGGCTGAGGGACTGAAGAAAGGCGTTCCGCTTATCTGGGTTACAACCGACAGAACCGTTACTGAAATCAGGGATGAAATGAAAAATGTCCTCAACGGATATGAGGAATATGAGAAACTCGGACTGGTCTTTTATGTTGACGCATACTCCAGAGGGATAGGCGATGCCGCAATTGTGGAGAATACGGCTTATCTTGAGAACAATACCGACATCGAGACAATAAACACGCTTGTGGAAGACAGGGTCAGGGCTCTTCAGGATATTGTGGAAAAGAAGAGCTACAGGCTGGTATTCAGGTCGATATCGAGCCTGAGTGCGAGTTACGATATACGGAGCATATTCAGGCTTCTGAGACCATTTGTTGCAAAGAGGAAAAGGGACAAATGTGTTGCAATGTACAGCATAGAGAAGGGCATAATCGGCGATCAGGATGCGCAGATAATCAGCTCCATCATGGACGGTGTGATAGAATTCATGACTGACGGTCAGAGTAATTTTCTGTCAATTCAGGGAATATGCGAAACGCAGACCAGGGACAGGATCAAGTATACTGCAAACAAGCGCTCCCTGGTAATAGGCTCATTCACCCTTGGCCATATCAAGTGAAAACCAGTGCAATCAGGCAACTTCCATTCCCTTCGCGGACTGGTTGGGAGAAGGCTTCTGCTGCGCCACATCAACATGAGGCAGAGGCACGGGCGGCGGGAGCTGCAAATCGCGTGATACCAGCAGAGCAGTAGGTATGCAGTTGGCCATGACTGCGTTGTGTACTGTGTTTGCAAACTCGGGAGGCATGTTGCTGGTCTTTTTCCACTCCTTTACGACCAAATCCGGCGCGGCCGAATCGTCCGCAATAACAACTCTTCCTTCTATCTTTATGAAACCCAGTCCGGTGTAATTGGCAGACAGCGGTCCGCAAAACCATCAGCAGCTGACAGATCATGCGGGCTGCAATCACAGCATAATCAGGGAAAGTGACA